>NZ_DJIQ01000002.1:35030-97535 GCF_002433705.1 Oceanicaulis sp. UBA6590 | reverse complement strand
GAAACCGGCGCCGGCCAGCATGGCGTGGCGACGGCCACCGTGGCGGCGCGCTTTGGTCTGCCCTGCGAAGTGTTCATGGGCGCGACCGATGTGAAGCGCCAGAAGCCCAACGTCTTCCGCATGAACCTTCTGGGCGCGAAGATCCATGCCGTCACCTCCGGTCGCGGCACGCTGAAAGACGCCATGAACGAGGCGCTGCGCGACTGGGTGACTTATCCTGACGAGACCTTCTACGTGATCGGCACGGTGGCGGGCCCGCACCCCTATCCGGCCATGGTGCGCGATTTCCAGTCCGTCATCGGGCGCGAGGCGCGTGAACAGATGCTTGAGCGGATCGGGCGCCTGCCCGACGCGGCGGTCGCTTGCATTGGCGGCGGCTCGAACGCCATGGGCCTGTTCCATCCCTTCCTGGAAGACGAAGGCGTGCGCCTGATCGGCGTGGAAGCGGCGGGCAAGGGCCTGGACACGCCCGACCATGCCGCCAGCCTCAATGGCGGTCGGCCGGGCATTCTTCACGGCAACAAGACCTATCTCTTGCAGGACGAGGACGGCCAGATCACCGAAGGCCATTCCATCTCCGCCGGTCTGGATTACCCCGGCATCGGCCCCGAACACGCCTTCCTGCATGATGTGGGACGCGCGGAATACCGCTCGGCCACCGACGCTGAAGCGCTGGAGATGTTCCAGCTCTGCTCGCAGAAAGAGGGCATCATCCCCGCCCTTGAACCCGCCCACGCCCTCGCCCGCGTGCGCGACCTGGCGAAAGAGCTGGGCAAGGACGGCGTTATCCTGATGAATATGTGCGGCCGCGGCGACAAGGACGTATTCTCCGTCGCCGAAGCGCTTGGTGTGGAGCTGTGAACTTCCTGACGCTCGTTACCCTTGTCGCTCTCCAACTGACATCGAACTCTCAACTCGTCGATATCTTTAAGCTCAACGAGATTGAAGGGGCTGTAGTTCAGCACGAATGCGAAGTTAGGTTGGAGTCTGAAGGGTACACTCAAGCGCGCATTTTGGATGACCTTCGAGAATATGCTCTGGTGTGTCTGGAGTATCCGACTTCAAACTTGCCTCAAATAGGAGAGACCTTGGAGCAACATTTCACTGTTGTTGGTCACACTCACTTCAGTGCTATCGGATACATGTCCTTCGCAGAACCCATCCGCGACGACTCGTGCGTAAGAGACCTAGTGATAGGATCGATGACGAATTATGCGGACGAAGAGCCTCTTGATACTATGAGTGAAAACACGGATGTGCTCATCATTATGACGCGCCGTGAAAACCTGGACGCCTGCTCATGACCCGCCTCGCCCCCACCTTCGCCGCCTTGAAATCCGCCAACCGCGCTGGCTTTGTCGCCTATGTCATGGCGGGTGATCCCGATGCGGACACCACGCTCAAGATGATGCAGGGCCTCGCCGACAAGGGCGCGGACGTGCTGGAACTTGGCGTGCCCTTCACCGATCCCATGGCGGACGGCCCGACCATCCAGCGCGCCGCGATCCGCGCGCTCGACGGCGGCATGACGCTTCGCGGTGTGCTGGCGCTCGTCAAACGCTTCCGCGAGACCCACAAGGACACCCCCGTCGTACTGATGGGCTATGCCAACCCGTTCTTCGCCTATGGCTTTGAAACGTTTGCCGCCGACGCGGCGGCGGCGGGCGCGGACGGGGTGATCTGCGTGGACATTCCGCCCGAGGAAGACACCGAGTTCCGCTCCGCGCTGGACGCCAACGGTCTGTCCTTCGTGCGCCTCGCCGCGCCAACCACTGACGACAAGCGTCTGCCGCAAGTGGTCGCGCACACGTCCGGTTTTGTTTATTACGTATCCACAACGGGCGTGACCGGCGCTGGATCAGGCGCGACCGGGGATATCGAAGCGGCGGTTGCACGCGTGCGTGCGGCTTCCGGTCTGCCGGTGGCGGTGGGCTTTGGCGTCAAGACGCCGGAGCGCGCTGCAGAGATCGGCAAGGTGGCTGACGCCGTCGTCGTGGGCTCTGCGATTGTGGAAGAGCTGGCGACAAAGGGTGTGGACCAGGCCTTGCATCTCGCCGGCACGCTGGCGGACGCCGCCCATTCCGCGCGCTAGCGGAGGCGGCCCCACCGGGCGCAGAAGAAACGTTTGAAGAGGTGTGACGCGATATGAGCTGGCTTCAAAGACTGACCCCGCCGGGCGTCCAGAAAATGTTCGAAAAACGCGACACCCCGGAAAATCTCTGGGTGAAGTGTCCGATTTCGGGCGAGATGGTCTTCAACAAGGACCTTGAAGCGTCCCAGCATGTCACGCCAGCCGGCCACCATATGCGCATCGGTCCGGCCCTGCGCTTCAAGTACACGTTTGATGGCGATTATACCGAAGTGGCCCTGCCCGAGGTCGCCAAGGACCCGCTGAAATTCCGCGACGACAAGCCCTATACCAGCCGCATCGCCGCTGCCCGCAAGAAGACCGGGCGCGAGGACGCGATGGCGATCGGCGTGGGTTCGATCAAGAATATCGAGACGACCGTTCTCGTGCAGGACTTCTCCTTCATGGGCGGTTCGCTGGGCATGGGCGCAGGCGAGGGCTTCCTCAAGGCCTGTGAAACCGCTGTGGAGCGTCGCACGCCGCTGATCGTCTTTACCGCCGCCGGCGGCGCGCGCATGCAGGAAGGCGCCCTGTCGCTGATGCAAATGCCGCGCACCACGCTGGGCGTTGAAATGCTCAAAGACGCCAAGCTGCCCTATATCGTCGTGCTGACCGACCCGACCACGGGCGGCGTCACCGCATCCTACGCCATGCTGGGCGATGTGCATCTGGCCGAGCCCGGCGCGCTGATCGGTTTCGCCGGTCCGCGCGTGATCGAGCAGACCATTCGCGAAAAGCTGCCCGAAGGCTTCCAGCGCTCGGAATACCTTCTGGACAAGGGCATGGTGGACAAGGTCGTGCACCGCCACGAGCTTCGCAAGGTGCTGGGCAATCTGATGCGGACCATGCTCAAGCGCCCGGCCGCTGCGGACAACACTCCGGCGCGCACCTAGAGAGCGGAGACGGCATCGTGGCGACCGCTGAAACCATCGAGGCGGCGCTGCAACGCCTCTCGCGCCTGCACCCCAAGAAGATCGACCTGTCGCTGGGCCGGATCGAGCGCTTGCTTGAAGCGCTCGGCCGCCCGCAAGACCGCTTGCCACCCGTCATTCATGTGGCTGGAACCAATGGCAAGGGCTCGACCTGCGCCTTTCTCAAGGCGATTTCGGAAGCAGCGGGCGAACGTTGCCATGTCTACACCTCCCCGCATCTGGTGCGTTTTAACGAGCGCATCGTGCTGGCCGGTGAGATCGTTGATGACGCCCGGCTGGAAGACGCCTTTGCACGGTGCGAGGCGGCGAATGGCGATCATGAGATCACGTTCTTCGAGATCACCACGGCGGCGGCCTTTCTCCTCTTCTCCGAAGTCCCGGCGGACCGGCTGATCCTGGAGGTCGGTCTGGGCGGGCGCGTGGACGCCACCAATGTGCTGCCCAAACCCCAATGCACGGTGATCACCCCGGTCAGCCTCGATCATCAGGCGTTTCTGGGCGACAGCATCGAGTTGATCGCGGCCGAGAAGGCCGGGATCATCAAGCGTCATGTTCCGGTCATCGTTGGCCCGCAAACCCTGGAAGCCGAACACATGATCCGCGCCGCCGCCGAGGCGATGGCCGCGCCCGTCTCGATCTGGGGGCAGGATTTCCGCGCCTATACCGAACATGGACGGCTGGTGTTTGAAGCCGAGGACGAGTTGTGGGATCTCAACCCGCCCAGCCTCGCCGGCTCACACCAGATCATCAATGCCGGGGTCGCCGCCGCTGCGGCGCGCGCCTGCGGCTACAGCCAGCAAGCGGTCAGCGCCGGGCTGGAAACCGCCCGCTGGCCCGCGCGCCTGCAACGGCTCACCGACGGTCCGCTGGCCGAGATCGTGTCAGAGGGCGAAGGCGCGCTCTGGCTTGATGGTGGGCACAACCTCTCCGCCGCGGAATCCCTCGCCGCCAGCCTTGGGGAGATGGAAGCGGGGCGCGAGCGTCCGCTGGTGCTGGTCTGCGCCTTCTCCAACAACAAGGATGCGCAGGGCTTCCTTGCGTATTTCGAAGGCCTCGCCGCCCGCGTCATCGCCATTGATTTTCAGGGTGGACGCGAGGGCGCGCAGACGCCGGGCGAAGTGGCCGAAGCCGCCCGCATGGCGGGCCTGCCCGCCCAGACCGCCTCGGACGTGATCGAAGCCGTCCGCGACGCCATCAGCGATTATCCCGGCGCGCGCGTGGTGATCTGCGGCTCGCTTTATCTGGCAGGCGAAGTGCTGGCGCTCAGCGAAGGCGGATCGGTGCAATCCACGCCCGGCTAATCCATAGGCGTTCTCGATAGAAACGATCAGAAGCATTCATGTGACAAATGGACGTAGGTTTCCTATCTTTCTTTTGCGAATGGTTCGCATGAGGAAGCCCCGATGTCCGTCATCCTGAACGCCATCCCCCGCAAGGGCCTGCTGTTAGATTTTCCGGTCTTCATGCCGCTGCGTGCGCTCAAGCCTGTCACCTATGGGCTTATGCACCTGGTGGTCGCGATCAGCGTCGCCTTCGTTCTGACGGGCAGCTGGACGGCGGCGCTGGCGATCGGCCTCATCGAACCGGCCGTGCAGACGGTCGCCTACACCCTGCACGAGCGCGCCTGGAACCGGGCCCCTGCGCCTAGCGTGGACGCGACGGCGTCGGCCCACTGACAGACGAGTTCTGGCACCAGAGTCCGTCCTCGCCATAGCGTGTGGCGAGTCCGGCCTCCAGCAGCGCGTCCGACAGGCTTTGATGGCTTTGCTCATCCTGCATGTCCGCGATCACCCGACCCGCAAAACTGCCCAGCCGCACCTGATGCAGGGTCACAGACGGATGCTGAGCCAGCCAGTCACGGGTGAACGCGGTCGCGCGATGGCCCGCCTCGCGCTCGGCCTCACAATCGGGGCGCCGGGTTTCGGGTGTGTCCACGCGGTCGAGCCGTACTCGCGTCTCCACGATATGCCCCGGCCAGATATGTGCGCGCACGGCGATCGTGTCGCCGTCGATCACCTCGACCACATCCGCAGCGACAGGCCCGGCGATCCGGTCTGCAGCCTGTAGGTGTGTTGAGACGAAAGCGCTCGCGATACTGGCGATAATTCCGATCATGCCGCGATTATAGGAAAATTATCAGATTCGGAAAAGCGACATTGGCGCATCAGGCCGTCGCCTGCGCTCACATCCTACCGCCAGCGGTAATATTGATGTCCGGAATGACGGACCACGATCAGGCGCGGCGGTTCGCCGCCGACGCCGCCTGTGAGCGGGCCCTGAAAGAAGGCCTCATCCAGCTGTACGGGGTCGCCGGCCTGCACGGGTCTGCGGGGCGCAGCGGTCACGGCGTCGGCGTATCCGCCAAAGCGGGACCGCTCATGACGATACCGCTCATCAGACCCTTCGGCGCGATAAGCCTGCTCTTCATAGACGATGACGCCCTGAGGCTGTTGTTCGCGCACATCCTCCGGGCCGCCCAGCAATTGGGCGGGCTCGACCGTGATCAGGGTGAAGGCGAGCAGGGTTATCATCGTTTCAATATAGCACAGTCCCGAAGAGACTGAAGTCAGGACAGGCGCGGCTAGAAATCGTAGGTGATGCCCTTCTTCTCCCAATCGCCAAAGCGGGTGGGTTCAGGGCCTTTGGGGCCGCCCAGCTCCTTTTCCCGTTCAGCGTCGGCCTCCGCCTGCCGGCGGCGCTCTTCGGCTTCGGCCAGGGCGCGTTTCGCCGCCTCGCTCAGGGGTTTGCGGGGCTCGTCCGGTTCAGGCGTTTGTGCATCGCTCATCACTTGCGGTCCTTTTGTCTCGCGCCCATTTACCTAAGTCGCGGAGCGCGCTCCGCCAAGACAGGTGACCGCATCAATGACCGCAAACACGCTTCGCACTTTCATTCTGCTCGCCGCTCTGACCGGCCTGTTCATGGCCGTGGGCTATCTGATCGGCGGGAGCGGCGGCGCGCTGATCGCACTGGTGATCGCAGGCGGCATGAACCTGTTCGCCTACTGGAATGCGGACAAGATGGTGCTGCGCATGCATGGCGCGCGCGAGATCACGCCCGAGGAGCGCAATCCGGCGCTTCGCCAGTTCGCGTCCGACACGGTCGGCATGGCCGAACGCGCGGGCATGCCCTATCCGCGGGTCTATGTGATCGAGAGCGACCAGCCCAACGCCTTCGCCACAGGCCGCGACCCCAACAACGCGGCCGTGGCGGCGACGACCGGGCTTCTGGCAACGCTGAACCGGCAGGAAGTGATGGGCGTGATGGCCCATGAGCTGGCGCATATCCGCCACCGCGACACGCTGACCATGACGGTGACGGCGACCCTGGCGGGCGCCATCGGATTTCTGGCGAACTTCGCGCTGTTCTTTGGCCGCGGTCGTGATCGCGGCGGTTTTCTGGGCGCGCTGGCGCTCGCAATCCTGGCGCCCATGGCGGCCGGTCTGGTCCAGATGGCGATTTCGCGGGCGCGTGAATATGACGCAGACAAGGGCGGCGCCGAGATTTGCGGTGATCCGCTCTGGCTGGCCTCGGCGCTCGAGAAGATCGAACGCGGCGCGCGGCGCACGATGAATGTTGCGGCCGAGCGCAATCCGGCCACAGCGCACATGTTTATCATCAACCCCTTGAATGGGCAGGGCGCTGACAATCTGTTCTCCACTCATCCGGCGACCGCGAATCGCATTGCGCGCCTGCGTCGGATGGGCGGCGCTGCGCCGGGCTCCGCCTCCGGTCCCTGGGGCGATCTGGGCCCCTGGAGCGAGGCTGGCGGCAAAGACGCATCTTCTGGCGGGAACTATGGCGGGCCCTGGGGTTGAGACGCAAATAGCTCAATACTGGGTTAATCTTCTTCAGTCATTCCTGAATGTTATTATGCATGGGAATGAGTGGAATGCGCCTGTCACCGCCCCAGATCTGTCTCGGCCTGATGGTCGCGCTCATCACCAGCGCGCCCTTTACGGGCGCCATCGCCTCCGCGCCTGAACAGGGCCAGGCGGCGGTCTTACTCAATCCGTCACTCAGTCGCGCTGACCAGTTACGCCGGATATCCGACGCAGGCGCGGAACTCGTCCGCTTCGGCGCAGTCCCCGGAGCGGTCATCGTGAACATGACGCCAGCGTCAGGCCCCGCCGAACTGCGTGCTGCGGGGGCCTGGATCATTGCGGATCCGGTCATTCTGGGCGGCTGCTCGGAACTTGGATCCCAGAATGGGGGAATTCTCTGACATGACCCGTCTCGAGCAACTGCAGACCAAAGCCATGATGGTCCTGGTCGGCATCCAGTTCGCCGCCATCCCGCTCTATCTGTTGAAGGCCGTCTTCCTGGACCCCGGGAAGGCCATATTTGGCGCTGTCATGCTGGGCCTGATCGCAGGGATGTCCGCCTTTGTGTGGAAGACTGCGCCGCGCCAGGCCTCCAGCCGCATGGTCGTCGGCGCCGGCATGGTCGGGTTTCCCGCCATGCTCACCTACATGATGGGCGGCCAGGCCTGGCAGATCGACATGCACATGACCTTCTTCGCCGCGCTGGCGATGGTCACGCTCATGTGCGACTGGCGGGCGCTGGTGGCGGCCGCAGGGGTCACCGCGGTTCACCATCTGGGTCTGAACTTCATCCTGCCCTCCGCAGTCTTCCCGGGCGGAGGAGACATACTGCGCGTGTTGTTCCACGCCGTTGTCGTCATCGCGGAGACGGCCGTTCTGCTGTGGCTGGCCCAGGCGGTCTCCAAGGCGCTGACTGACGCCGATCAGGCGGTCACGGAAGCCGAAGCCGCCAACATCCAGGCGCGCCAGCTGTTTGACGCCGACAAGGAACGTCAGGCCGAGATCGAGCAGTCGCGCCAGACCATCTCCGGCATCGCCAACGCCTTTGAACAGACCGTCGCGAGCGTTCTGGATCGCTTGCAGAACGCCTCCTCGGAGCTGGGCGCGCTGGCTGACCAGCTGCGCACGGATTCCAACGCCACCGCGGCCAGTGCAGGATCGGCTTCTGATCAGGCCTATCAGACCAGCGGCCATGTGGAGGCTGTGGCCTCTGCCGCGCAGGAGCTCGCCGCCTCCATTGCCGAGGTGACTCGCACCCTGACGACCGCCGACGAGATTTCCGTTCGCGCGGAATCAGAAGCCGGCCGGGCAGACGGCTCCATGAAGGAGCTTCATGAAGCGGCCCGCGAGATCGAGGACATCGCCAAGCTGGTGAGTGATATCGCCGAGCAGACCAACCTTCTGGCGCTGAACGCCACCATCGAGGCCGCCCGCGCTGGCGAAGCCGGCAAGGGCTTCGCCGTCGTCGCCAGCGAGGTCAAGGAGCTCGCCAACCAGACCGGCAAGGCCACCGAGGACATTCACAAGAAGATCAACGCCATGCGTGAGGCCGCCGATGCAGCCAGCTCGGCGCTGACCCAGATCGGCTCCACCATTGGCGAGATCCGCAATGCGTCCTCCAGCGCGCGTGACGCCTTCAGCCAGCAATCCAGCGCGACCGACGAGATCGCCCGTCTGGCGGCCGACGCCGCCCAGTCCACCAGTCGCGTCAGCAATGAGGTGACGGCCGTGACGGGCGCGGCGGAACGCGCCACCCAGGCTGCCGGTCAGTTCGATGAAGCGGCGGAAGGATTGCGGACCGCGGCGCGACACCTCTCCCAGGAGCTTGGAAAGTTCCGCACCGATCTCGACAGCGCCGCCTGAGCTTCGCACCCGCAACACGATATTATCTGACAAGAATTTCCCCAAAAGGGGGAAATTCTTGTTGCGGGCGAAAATCTGTCTGTCACTCTCCCCATCATTGATAACAGGGAGGGACAGATGGAAGCATTCATGTCCATGATCACCCCATTCGGGTGCAATTTCGTCATTCGCAACTGGGGCGCCTGCTGGGGCGGTTTGCTCTCGGTGGGGCAGTACAGTGCGCTGTTCTCGCTGCTGGGCGACAATTTCGGCGGCAACGCGACCAGCACGTTCGGACTGCCGGATCTGCGGGGCCGGTCTCCGGCTGGCTGGGGCAATGGCCCGGGCCTCAATCCCATGAGCCTTGGGCAGATGGGCGGGGTTGAATACTCCACCATCACCAATGTGAACCTGCCGCCGCACAGCCACACCTTCAGCGTGGTCGGTTCAACCCAGCCCACCACGACGGAATTGCCGGTTTCCTCTGACGCAGCGATCGGTTCGGATCCGGATGGCGCATATCTTGGCGTCACGAGCGGCTCGGTGCGGCCCTATTCAACAACGCTTTCCACCCCGCCGGGCAGCATGGGTCCGATTCCGATTCCAGGCCAGCCCGTGTCGGTCTCCGGCACCACCTACAACACCGGCGGCGGCCAGTCGCTCTTCGTTCAATCGCCCTATCAGGCATTGAACTATCAGATCTGCATGTACGGCATTTATCCGAGCCGGTCCTAGGCGCGAGGAGGTCCAAGCCATGAAACCCATTGAAAACCTGACCGTTGACGATTTCAAACCGCTGGTCGGCCAGAACTTCACCCTGGCTCACAATCACACCCTGGTTCTGAAGGAAATCGACACCCGCGACGCGCCCCATCCTGATTTTCGCGCTCCGTTCAGCCTGATCTTCTCAGGTCCCGAAGCCCTGAAACTGGCGGATGTGGTCCCGGTCCAGCATGACGCGATCGGCGAACATGAGCTGATGGTGCACCGGATTGCGTCCCCCAAGGGCGCGCAATTCGAAATCGTTTTCAACTAAGACGCCTTTCGCCCCGGGCCTTGCGGCCCGGGGCGAAAGCTTGTCCCTGACTGACCGCTGACCGGTACTGACGCATGATCCAGACTCACGCCCGACCCGCCAATTCCGCCGATGTGAACCCGCTGGACCTGCATTTGCGGCCAGCCTCCGCCCGGGACGAGGCGTTTCTCAAATCCGTCCATGACGCCGGCCGCGCCTGGGAATTCCAGGCGCTCAAGGGTCAGGTGGACGATGCGCTGATCGAGACGATCTACCAGCAGCAGTACAGCGCCCAGCACGACGTCTATTTCAATGCCTTCACGCTGGCCCATTACGCAGTGATCGAGTGGTGCGGGCAGCCGATCGGACGCCTGTACGCCGACTTCCGCGACCATGAAATCCGCTTGCTCGACATCAATATCCTGCCGCCCTATCGCGGCAAGAGGATCGGCGAGATCCTGATCCGCAGCCTGTGCGCCCAGGCGGCCGCCCAGCGCATGCCCGTGACCTTGCAGGTCCATCCCATGAACCCGGCGCGCCAGCTCTACACGCGTCTCGGCTTCCGCGAACTGGGGACGCGAACAGACAATTCGCCCGGGGCTGGCTCGTTCCTCGAGATGGAATGGCGGGACGTGACAGCCACGCCGGCCGGGTCGCGTTAATCCGGCCGCAGCAGCTGGCCGACATGCAAGGCGATGTCCTCGGGCGTCGCCCCAACCACATCCTTGGCGGCCTCGACCCGAACGCGCGAACTCAGCTCAGAACTCATCAATGGTCGCGCCACGCCCAGCGCCTGAGGCGCGCCCAGCACGACCAGCTCGGCGAACGCATCCGCGTCCGCCCTGGCGTTGAGATGAGCGATCAACTCTGCAATGAACCGGGTCTCGGCCTGCTCGTGCGCATCCTGGCCTTCAACCCTGGACGCGCCCACGGCCACGCCGGCGGGCAGTCCGCGCCCGCCCTTGCGCCCCGCCCCGTCCGCGAAACGCCCCTCGGCGTCACGGCTCTGCTCATGATCGGGCGGGTTGTCGATCTCGAACGTCTTGAGCAGGTCCAGCGCGGGGGCGGTCAGCGCCCCGCTCTTGAGGAAGATTTTCGCCTGGCCGCCGTCGAAGGCGACGACCCAGAGCGGACCTTTGCGAAATGGCATATGCTCGTCCTCCCATCAGGTTGGATGAGCCAGTGTAAACCCTCGTCGCAATGCGCCCAGACGGCGAAAGGTCGCGTGGGCTCAGCTTGCAGACGGCGGCGGCGCGAAGGTGCTCAGGCATGCATCCGACAGGCGCCAGCCTTCCGCCGTCTCCTCATAGCGGCAGGCGATGTGGTCCTGGCCGGGCCGTCCACGTTCCAGCCCTTCCAGATCAGGATTCTGCAAGGCGTCGAACCGGGCTTGCGGGAAGACATAGCTGATCCGGGCGCCATTACTGGCGGCGCCGTCCACCACGCACAGGGGCGGTTGCATCAGGACAGTGCGCACGGCCGTGTCCCCCATGCGCTGGCCGAAGACCTGCGCCTCGATCCGCGGATCCAGAGCCCGGACCTCGTCAGCCGTCGGACCCTGGGCCATCAGTTGCGCCAGGCGCGCCTGGTCATGGGCGACCACCGCGCCGAACGCCGCCCGCTCCATCGGATCCGCCGGACGACACACCGGTTGGGACGTCGCGCAGGCGGTCAGGGCGATGCTGGCGAGAGCGCAGGCGGAAATCGAGCGAACGAACATGGAGGGCTCCGGCAGCGGGACAGGACTGAGAGGCCGCAGTGTGCCCAAACCTGTCCCGTCCGCCAAGCGCTAAACCATGACGGTTTAACCGCAACCGCCGCTCATCGCATCAATCCAGGCGGCGATGAGCGCCACCCCTTCCTCATGATCAAGGGCGCGCCCCAGTTCGGGCATCATCACATCGGACTGCACGCTGGCGAGCCTGTGGGTCAGAATGGATTCCTCTGACGCCCCGGGAACGATGTCATAGCGACGGTCACCCGTGCCGCGCCCGGCTGCGATCGGCAGCTTGCACACGCCCAGATGCGGCCCCACGGGTTCATCCGCTTCCAGATACAGGCCGGAGGTGTCCGCCGGTCCCGTTCGCGAATGGCAATGCGAGCAGTTGATGTCGAGATAGGCGCGCGCAGCCGCATCAAGCGCTGCGCCGATCAGGGGCGGCTCCCCGTGCCAGGATGCGTTGCGGGGCGCCGCCTGTGCGGGGGGAGCGCCGCGCAACAGGCCCTGTTCGGACCAGTGATCGATCTGGTTCGCCACACCGTCGAAATACTCAAAATCGGTGTTCATGTGTCGCGCGCGCGGGCCAATGGGGCGGGCGCCGATCCCGTCCGTGGTGTCGGTCTCGTGACAGCCGGCGCACTGGTTCACATTGGGCACCATATAGCCCAGCGCCTCCTCCCCGGCGTCCGAGACCAGGGTCAGATCCACAAAGGCTCCTGCGCGGGTGAGATAGGCCTCGGTCTGCTCGGCATTCCAGACATAGGGCAGGGTTTCCCAGCCAGTTTCGCGATGAACGAGCACCCGTGTCTCGATCAGGCGCACGGCGTCCAGATCGATCTGTCGATCCGCGTAATGCGCCATGCCGTCATTCGACTTCAGGACGCGTTCGAAACCGCCGCCGGCGCGGGGATAGTAAAAGGTCTTGGTGATCACCGTCCCGACCGGAAAGTCGAACGCGCCCTCGGGGTCATAGCCGGCGGGACCGGCGTCAGCCGGAATCCAGACCGTGCGCAGCTTCTGGGCGTAATCGGTGAAAAGCGCCGTCGCCAGATGATACGGCGTCACCGCCTCGCCCAGAACCAGCGTTCCGCCGCCGACGGCAAGCTGGCCCCAGTCTGACAGCGCTTCGGGCCGCCCGTCAGGAACAAAGGTCGGCGTCGGCGGTTCGGGCGGCGCCTCCTGTGCGCAGGCGCACAGGAGGCATAACAGGCACAGGCTCGCGAGCAGGCTGCGGATCACAGGTCCAGCTCCACCGCCGGACGCGGCTCGAGAGTGCAGTCAAACAGCGCCGAGTCCGCCACATGCGGGCTGGAGAAGCCGTTGGGCGCGTCCGCATTGACGACCTGGGCGTCGGTCACGCACAGACGCAGATCATCCGGCAGGGAGCCGTCGATCATCTTCTCTTCATCCACATAGCCGTCCCAGAGCACGCCCGGCAGACGCCCGGTCGGGCCGAAGAGCGCCACGCGCAGGGCCTGGAGCTCCAGACCATCCGGATTGCCGCCGCCGCCGGAATAGATGTTGTCATGGATGTAGATGGCTTCCGGATAGGGATCGAAGCCCTCGGTCACGCCCAGATCCTCATAACCTGACGTGTACAGGGAAGAGATGATCACGTGGGCGGTGCGGTTATCGCTCAGCCGGTTGTTGAAGATCTCCACATCGTCATTGGAGTTGATCAGAATGCCCGAACCGGCCGGCACGCTGGCGACCGGCGTCCCGGCATGGCCGAAATTACTGGTGTTGTTCTCGAACACATCATTGTCGAAGACCCGGGTTCCGGCGCCCGGACGGGGCAGGTTGGGCATGTTGAAGATCAGGATGCCGCCGGTGTTGTTGATGGCGGTATTGCCGTAAACGTCGGCATTGTTGCAGTTCTCGATCTCGATCCCCGCCACATTGTATTCGGCGCGGGAGTTCCGGACGATGACGTTTTCCGACTGGCCGACATAGATGCCGGCGTCCGAGGCGCCGATCGCCACCGCGCCATCGATCAGCACATTGGTGGACTGGACCGGATAGAGGCCATAGGCCCCGTTATCCGTAGACGGACCATTGGTCCACTCAACGCGCACATTGCGGATCACCACATCGGTGGAGTCCGAGATTTTCACGGAATCTCCTACCGTATCCTCGAAAGCGAGATTCTCGAGCGTGAAACCCTCCACGCCCGACACCAGAAGGCCTTCCGCCCCCTGGCGCTGTTCGGCGAAGGACAATACGGTGTGATGCATGCCCGCGCCGCGTATGGTGACATTGTCCACCGTGAGGGACAGGCCGCGTTCAATGATGAACTCCCCCTCGGGAATCTCGATCACATCGCCCGGCTGGGCATCCAGCAAGGCGTTCATCAGGGTGTTCTGATACGCCCGGTCAAATCCGGAGACATCACGGCTCTCTTCCGGAGCCCCGCATGCCGCGAGGGTGAGCAGGCTGGCGCCCACAAGGGCGGTCTTGATGGTCTTCATTGGTTCATCCTCCCCGGAATTCAGTACCGGACCCGCAGGTCCACACCCCACATGCGCGGCGGAGTGATCTGGGCGTGCACGGTTCCGAAAGTGTCCGCCGTCAGCGTGCCCACGCCGTCGATATATTGCTCATCAAAGACGTTATTGACGTAGGCGCCAAGCTGGAGCCGATCATTGGCGTCACGCCAATACGCCCGGAGGTCCAGACGCTGCGTGGCCTCGCCGTTCTGCACGCCGCCAATGACGGCGCAACCGAGCTGCTGGCGGCTTTCGGTATTGCACCGGCGTTCGCTGGTATAGGCGTAAGCGCCCAGGAGCTCGACCTCGGATCCGTTCGGCATCGCCCAGGTCTGGCTGGCGCCGGTCGAGATGGACCATTCCGGCGTGCCTGTGGGCTGACCGGACAGGTCGACGCCTGAACGGGTGATCCGCTCGTCAAAGGTCACATCGATATACTGCAGGTTCAGATAGGCCTCGAACCCGGCCAGCGGCGCCCAGTCCACCTGGAAGTCCACGCCGGTCCCGGTCTCGTCAGACGTCTCGACCACATATTGCGGCACGCCGGAACCGCCCACATTGTTGACCAGGCGCACGGCCTGTTTGTCCTTGTACAGATAGTGGAAGATCGAGGCGGCGACCCGCATGGAATTGTCCGGCGCGGTCCATTTCAGGCCGGCTTCGAAATTGTCCACATCCTCGTTCTCGAAACGTGAGCCCACTTCGACCGAATTGTATCCGCCCGCCTTGTAGCCCTGTGTGTAGGACGCGAAGAGCAGCAGGTTGTCCATCGCCCGGAAGTTCGCCACCAGACGCGGGCTGATATCATTCCAGCTGTCTGACCGTTCGCAGACGACGCCCTCCGCGACGGTGACGCCATTGTCACAGGCGAGGCCCGCCGCACTGGAAAGGTCGAACACCACGTCAAAGCCGAAATCGGCAGGGCTGACGCCCGCCAGCGCCAGAACGCCCAGGGCGTCCAGTTCGGCCAGGGCCTGATCCAGTTCCGGCGCGACGCGCGGGCCGTTGAGCCAGCTGAAGGTTTTCTCGTCACGAGTATAGCGCGCGCCGCCGATCAGCGAGAACCGGTCGGTGATGCGCCACTCCACGTCCGCAAAGGCGGCAAACGCGGAGAAATCGCCGCGATTGTACATGGACTCGTCCCAGCTCAGACCAAGAAGACGCTGGGGCAGATTGTAAGGGATCAGCAGACCATATTGCAGATCGGTGAAGGGCGTGCCCGCTCCCAGATTGAACAACACGGTCTCGATGGAGTCCGTGAAGGCGTCGGTCTCGCTCGTCTGGGTGGCGTTCTCGTCATAATAGCTGATCCCGGCGACCCAGTCGAAGCGATCATTGGCGCCGGACAGCCGGAACTCCTGATACCAGCTCTGGTTCTGCTCGATATTGTTGGTGTCGAAATAGAGCTCGATCCGGTTGGTGCCGTCCTCGTCCTGACGGTTCGAGGTTTCAAAATACCGGAAGGCCGAGATCGACTGCAGGGTGAACGCACCGAAGTCATGGGTGATGTGCAGGGACGCCTCATCCAGGTCCCGCGCTTCCAGATTGGACGTCACGTCATTGGTGACGGGCGTGTCGAACGGATTGAGAAGCGTTGACGGGTCCACCGGCACGCCGGGCCGCGCCGGCGCGGCGGGCAGAGGCGTGATGCCGATGGCCGGACGCGCGTCCTCATCGAGCTTCTCCCGGGTGTAGCGGAAGACCACATCGGTGAGCGCCGTCGGCTCCCAGCCGATCGCGCCGCGCACCGCCCAATTATCCTGACGGTCGTAATCCTCGCCGGTTGCAGCATCCGTCAGCAGGCCGTCGCGCTGGTTCACCACCATGTTCAGTCGCAGGGCGAACGTCTCGGCGAAGGGAATGTTCAGCAAACCCTCGAACCGGCGCAGATTGTTCTCACCCAGGCGCAGGCCGAGCTCGGCCTCCACCTCTTCCACATTGGGGTCATTGGACGTCACCGAAATGGCGCCCGCCGCCGAGTTGCGACCGAACAGCGTGCCTTGCGGGCCCTTGATCACCTCGACGCGGCTGACATCGTTGAACGCCAGCAGGGACGCGCCCGAACGGGCGGCGTAGATGCCGTCCACATACACCCCGACCGCCGGGTCGGTGCCCACGCCGAAATCGGAGGTGGACACGCCACGGATGGAAAATCGCGGCTGGGTCGGACTGCCGCCGCTGACATCAAGCCCCGGCACGAATTGGTCGAGATCGCTGAGGCTGGTCGCGGCGATCGCATCGATATTGTCCGCCGTCACCACCTCGAGGGCCAGCGGCACGTCCTGGATGCTTTGCGTCCGTCGCTGGGCGGTGACCGTGATCGTGTCCACGCCTGTATTGGACACGCCTTCCTGAGCCGTCGCCGGCGCAAGCGGTGCGGCCAGAGCCATCACGCCTGCGGATACGCCGATAAAGAGCGCCTGTTTCATGGTGTTCCTCTCCCCCAGAGACCGGTGGGGTATTCCCTCATCCCGGTTTTAGAAACAGAATACTATTCTCATTTTGCAAATTGGATCAAGCCACACTAGTTAGAGCCTGTAGAACCAAGGATCGCCCTGTGCCCGGAACACCCGCCAATGACGCCCTGCCCCGGCAATCACGCCTGCGCGACAAGCCGCAACAACGCCGGGCTCGCCAGCGTCTGGACGCCATTCTGAACGCCGCTGAAAAGCTGGTGGAGGAGATGGACGCCGAAGCCATCACCACCAACCTGATTGCGGATCGCGCCGGCGTTCCGGTGAGTTCGGTCTATCGCTACTTCAAGAATGTGTCGGCGGTGTTCGCCTATCTGTTCGAGGACCTGAACGAGGAGATCATTGCGGTCATCGAGGAGTGTCTCGCCAATTCCCAACCCGGCTGGGATGACTGGCGCGAGGTGACCGGCACGATCATCACCCGCCTGCATCTCTTCCTGATGGAGAATCCGGGCTACTGGAAACTCCTCCTGGTGATGCAGACCAGCCAGGAATTGCGGGACGCCAAGGCGGTGATGATCGGTCATGTGGCCGACATGCTCAGCGCGCGCTGGCGCCAGGGCCAGGATGGCTTTTCTGGCGGCGATCCCGATCTGGTGGCGAGGTTCACGGTCGAGATCTTCATGTCGATCGAAACGCGCTGCGCCCAGATGCGCGACCCCAAGGCCCTGAGCGAAATGTTCGCCGAACTTGTGAAGGCGCTCGAAGCCTATCTGTCGCTCTACCTGAACACGGCGCCCGATGAAGACGCCCCGGCGCCCTGATCCTGGCCGGGGGTTATTAACCTCAACTTGCCTGCCTGCCTTGCGACCCATAGGCTTGCGTCAGCGCCACAAGAAGCGCCTCGCATGCAAGGGGAACACTCATGAAAGCATTACTCGCCGCCTTCGGGCTGGCTGTGGCTGGCGTGTCGCTCGCTTCCGCTCAGGAACGACCCGACACGCTTCAGCTCGAGCATTATTTCGACTGGGAGCAGGCGGGCAGTCCGCAAATCGCACCCGACGGGGAGGACATCGTCTACACGCGCACCCGCGTGGACGCCGTCAATGACGGCTTCGCCAGCGAATTGTGGGCGATGGACAGCGACGGGGAACGCCACCGCTTCCTCACGCGCGGCTCAAGCGCGCAATGGTCTCCGGACGGACGTCGTCTGGCCTTCATTCGCGGCGTGGACGGGCACACCCAGCTCTTCGTGCGCTGGATGGATGCGGAAGGCGCGGAATCCCAGATCACCCATGAACAGCTGACGATCAAGCAGTTCCGCTGGTCGCCGGACGGGGAGTCCATCGCGTTCCTGGCGGAGACCCCGCTAGAACCGGCGATGCAGATCTCCCTGCCGGCCCGCCCCGAGGGCGCGCAATGGACGGCCGATCCGCTGGTCACCGACCGGATGAATTACCGCATCGATCGTCAGGGTCTGAAAAGCGGGTATGACCATCTGTTCGTGGTGTCCGCCGAAGGCGGCACGCCTCGCCAGATCACGGCCGGAGACTGGGACGCCACCTCGAAGTTTTCAGGCGTCGGCGCGGGCTCCTTTGACTGGACGCCGGACAGCGCCAGCCTTGTCTTCGACGGCATTCTGGACCCCGAGGACGAAGCGGCGTCGCGTCAGTCCGATATTCATCGGGTGGTCCTGGCCAGCGGCGATATCACCACCCTGACCGATGGCGACGGCAACTGGGCCAATCCGCGCGTCTCGCCCAATGGGCGCTATGTGGTCTATAGCGGTCACGCCGCCTCCGAGGTCAATTATCCCGCCAGTCATCTGATGCGGATGGATCTCGATGGCTCGGACAAGCGCGTCCTGCGCGCCGATCTGCCGGACGGGGTGGGCAACCCCACCTGGTCAGACGATAGCCGCGGCCTGTACTACACCATGAACTATCATGGCTCGACGGACCTGCACTACATCACCACGGGCGGCTCTGACCGCCAGATCACCGAAGGCATGCACCGGCTCTATGTCTCCTCCATCAGCGAGGATGGCGTCGCCGCCGCCGTGCACTCCGCGCCGCAGTCCACGCCGAATGTGGCCCTGATCGACCGGCGCGGCGACATCCGCCTCCTGACCGATCTCAATGGCGACATCCTGGACGGCGTCGAGCTCGGCGACATCGAGGAGATCTGGTACCCGTCCTTTGACGGCGAGCAGATCCAGGGCTGGATCATCTACCCGCCGGACTTCGATCCGAACGAGACCTATCCCATGGTGCTGAACATCCATGGCGGTCCGCACGCCATGTATGGTGTGGATTTCAACTACCGCTTCCAGGAATGGGCCGCGAACGGCTATGTGGTGCTCTACACCAATCCGCGCGGCTCGACCGGCTATACGCCCGAATTCGCCAACGCCATCGACAACGCCTATCCCGGGCCGGTCGACTATGGCGACCTGATGGCGGGCGTGGATGCGGTTCTGGAGCGCGGCTTCGTGGATGAAAGCCGGATGTATGTGACCGGCTGTTCGGGCGGCGGCGTGCTGACCGCCTGGATCGTGACCCAGACCGACCGGTTCGCCGCGGCGGCCTCGCTCTGCCCGGTGACGAACTGGATCTCCTTCACCGGTCAGGCCGACATTTCCGCCTGGGCGTTCGAGCGTTTCCGTCCGCACTATTGGGAAGACCCCCAGCTCTGGCTGGACCACTCCCCGATCATGCACGCCCATCAGGTCACGACGCCGACCCTGTTGATGACCGGCGTGAAGGATTTGCGGACGCCTCTGGCCCAGGCCGAGGAATTCTACGCCAATCTGCGTCGGCGCGGCGTGCCCACCATGCTCATCGCCATGAATGACGAGTATCACGGCACGACGTCCAAACCGTCCAACATGATGCGGACCCAGCTCTATCTGCGCCAATGGTTTGAAACCCATGGCGAACCCGAGAGCGAGGAAGACGCCTCGAACGACAACTGATCCGCCGACAGACGGAGCATGAGCCCCGGCGCCTCAGGCGCCGGGGCTTTGTCATGGCCTAGCCCGCCGCCAGGACCAGCAGCACGTAGAAGACAAAGGGCAGGGCCAGGAATGCCGGGATCACCAGGACGGAGAACCCGAACAGCGCGACCAGAACGCCCATCAGCAGCGCCAGATTCAGCAGCAGCATCGGCACGCCGCGATGCGGGTCGCGCCCGGCTTCACGCAGCAGGCCGCCCAACACCGGCACGTAAAGCAGGCCGCGACCGAGCGCCATCACAAGGCTGTCCAGCCACTCGCCGGGGCGCACATGCAGGACCGCCGAGCGCGTGGGACGACGCGCGGCGACCATGACGCCCGCCATCACCAGACCGCCCAGCCCCACCGCCAGCGCGGTCAGCCAGCCCTCGCCCGCCTGAGTGAGGAACACCACCGCCAGCACCGAAAGCACCACGGTCAGGGGCGCCATCGCCCGCTGCGCCCAGCGCGCCGGTCCCCAGACAGGCAGGACTTCGCCGGCCTGCCCGCTCATGGAATTGGCCACAAAACCCAGCCCGGCGATGTAGTGAAACAGCGCCAGCGGCAGGGACACCGCCACCAGTGCGGCGGTGAGGGGGGAGTCCGTGATGCCGGGCTTGTCGCCCGGAAAGGCCAGAAACATCCCGGCCCACAGCATGAAGGGCAGCAGCATGAAACCGCCGATCCAATAGGGGAGGAAACGCATCAGATCGTCCAATGTCTGTTCTTGTTGGCGATCTATCTAGACGCTGGACGCGCACACCGGGATGCGACCCCGGCGCGCTTACAGATTATAGGGGTATGAAAAGTAGGGTTATGGGACGCGTGACGCCCCATACCCCCGCCCATGCCTAGAGCAACATGCCGCCTGACGCTTCGATCCGAACGCCGGTGACCCAGCGTGACGCGTCAGAACACAGAAAGGCTACGACGCCGCCTATATCCTCGGGCAGCCCCACCCGGCCCAGCGCCGTATGCTCGGCGATGGCGTCTTGCATTTGCGGAGTATCGCGCACAACCCCTCCATTGAAATCGGTGGCGATGGCGCCCGGCGCCAGCACATTCACGCGAATACCGCGCGCACCCAGGGTCTGCGCCATGTAGCGGGTCAGCACCTCGACTCCGCCCTTCATCGTGGCGTACGCAGCCGCGCCCGGGAAGCTGAACCGGGCCAGCCCGCTTGAGACATTGACCACCCCGCCGCCATTATTGAGGAGCTCCAGCGCGCCCTGGGTCAGGAAGAAGGTCGATTTCAGATGCACGTTCATCATCAGATCAAAATCTTCAACACTGGTTTCCTCGAAGGGTCTGTGCAGACCGATCCCGGCATTGTTGACGAGATAGTCAAAGCGCTCGGCGTCGAACTCCGAACGCAGGGCTGCGCGAACCGTCTCGAAGAAGGCCGGAAAGTCCTCCGCCTTCGCCACATCCAGTCGAAGGGCGTGTGCACGCTGGCCCAGGCCTGCGATCTCGGCGACCACGGCCTCTGCGGCTTCCGGATTGCTGACATAGGTCAGAAGAACGTCGTGACCCGATTGCGCCAGTTTCAGCGCCATATCCCGGCCCAGCCCCCGGCTGCCGCCGGTCACAAGTGCGATGCTCATTGTCTTGCTCCTGAAAAGCTTGAGAGGACCGCTATGTAAATCGGTCGACTTTTCAGAAACAGGCGGGCAATTTTGTCGTCACTTGTCGAAAATGGCGAACAATTATGGACACGATCCGTCAGTACCAGATCTTCATCCAGATCCTCGAGAGCGGGAATTTCACCCGCGCCGCCGAGGCTCTAGGTCTGCCGCGCTCCACGGTCTCGACCACCTTGCGCACCCTGGAGGACCGACTGGGCGAGCAATTGCTCCACCGCACGACCCGGCAGGTCAGCGCCACGCCGCAAGGCGAACAATTCCTGCAGCTTGCCCGCGATGTAGTGGAGAACGCCGAAGCGGCGGAAACCCTGTTCCAGGGCGGCGGCGGGCCGGTCAGCGGCCGGTTGCGGGTGAATATGACCAGCCAGCTCGCCTCCCGGCTGGTCATCCCCAACTTGCCCGGGCTTCAGACCGCCCACCCTGCGCTCGAGATTGAGCTGAGCGCCAGCGATCGCCTGATCGACCCCGTTCTGGAAGGCATGGATCTGGTGGTGCGGGCGGCGGAACTGACCGATTCAGACCTGATCTGCCGCAAGATCGGCGACATTCCGATGGTGAGCTGCGCCTCTCGCGCCTATCTCGACCAGCGCGGCGCCCCGACAAGCCCGGAGGATCTCGATCAGCATCTGATCGTGGCCTATGGACCGTCAGGCAGCGCCGAGGCCCGCCTCTGGGAAGGGCTTGGCCCAAGCGGGCTCGTCACCTGCACGCTTGCGAGCGTTATTGCGGTCGACAATACAGAGGCCTATACGAGCGCCGCGCAGGCCGGGCTCGGCATCGTGCAAATCCCGCGCATCCATCTGGACAGGCACAATACGGACGGCCCCACACAACTGGTGGAAATCCTGCCCGATTGTCCGCCGCCGCCCATGCCGCTCTCTTTTGTCTATCCCAGACGCCGCCGCGCCTCGCCCCGGCTCAATGTCTTCATGGACTGGCTGGACGGGCTGGTCAGGGCAGAGGGCTTTGTCAGCTGAGGTCCGGCTTCAGACGGATCTGACCCCACAAAAGGCGGATCCGGTCCCGAATTGGAATATTATTATGCCTCACACGCTTGGCCGGGCCTGGCACTTGTAAGCGGGGGACAAAACATCGGTCGTCGGAGGAAATTGCTTCGAGATCGACAACAAAACGGGGGGCGATATGATCATTATCGGGCCGATTACACTTTTCCTCATTCTTTTCATTGTGCTGGTCCTTGCTGGACGCGGCGCGTTTGAAAAGAAAATTCGCCTGGAATTTGACGCTTTTGAATCGCGCTACATGCGCGAGAATAACAAGCCTCTGCCCTATTCCTTCGCGGAGTTCTGGCAATTCACCTCGAAATACATGCAGCGCTTCCGGGTCATGCGGGCGCTGGCCGCGCTCTTCTTCCTGAGCCCTCTGGTCTTCTTCTGGCTGTCGCATGAAGCCGGCAAAGGCTGGGATCGCAATGAAACGCTGGAGATGATTTATATGGCCCTGGCCTTCATCTTCCTGGCCCTGGGGTTCGTGGGCTCGTTCTGGGTTGATCGCAAATTCGGCAAGCGCAAATTCGAGCAGCTGGTCGCAAATTTCGAGTCCACAGTCATCAACAAGGGCTAGGACCGACCTGCCGTTCTGCGCCTGGCGAGACGGCTTGGACGCCAGATAAAAAACGGCGGCGGGGAAATCCCTGCCGCCGTTCATGGTTCCGAGCGGGCTGGGATCAGCCCTGGCCGGTCGCGACCTTGTGGCCCTCGATCAGATCCTCGACCACGCCCGGCTCAGCCAGCGTCGAGGTATCGCCCAGCTTGTCGTACTCGCACTCGGCGATCTTCCTGAGGATGCGGCGCATGATCTTGCCCGAACGGGTCTTCGGAAGGCCCGGCGCGAACTGGATGACGTCAGGCGTCGCCACCGGCCCGATCTCGGAGCGCACATGGGCCTTGAGGGTCTTCTCGGTGTCTTCGGTCGGGGTCAGGCCCGCCACCAAAGTCACATAGCAATAGATGCCCTGCCCCTTGAGGTCATGGGGATAGCCCACGACGGCGGCTTCGGCGACCAGTTCATGGGCGACCAGAGCGCTCTCGATTTCGGCAGTGCCGAGGCGGTGGCCGGAGACGTTCAGAACGTCATCGACCCGGCCCGTGATCCACCAGTAGCCGTCAGCATCGCGGCGCGCGCCGTCGCCGGTGAAGTACATGTTGTCGTAGGTGGAGAAATAGGTCTCCACAAAGCGCTGATGGTCGCCATAGACGGTGCGCATCTGGCCCGGCCAGCTGCCCAGCAGCACCAGATTGCCCTCCTGCGGGCCGTCATCGGGCAGGCGATTGCCTTCCGCATCCATCAAGGCGGGCTGCACGCCGAACATGGGGAAGCTCGCCGAGCCCGGTTTCAGGTCATGGGCGCCCGGCAGAGGCGTGATGAGATGCCCGCCGGTCTCGGTCTGCCACCAGGTGTCCACGATCGGGCAGCGCTTGTCGCCCACCACTTCATGATACCAGCGCCAGGCTTCAGGATTGATCGGCTCGCCCACCGAACCCAGCAGGCGCAGGGAGGAACGGTCATGCTTGCTGACCGGCTCGTCGCCCTCGCGCATCAGGGCGCGGATGGCGGTGGGGGCGGTGTAGATGGTGGTGACCTTGTGCTTGGCGACGATCCGCCAGCAGCGGTCCGGCCCCGGCCAGGTGGGCACGCCCTCATACATCAAGGAAGTCGCGCCATTCGCCAGCGGGCCATAGACGATATAGGTGTGTCCGGTCACCCAGCCGACATCGGCGGTGCACCAGAACACGTCATCCTCGCGATGATCGAAGGTGTATTCATGGGTCATGGACGCCCAGACGAGATAACCGCCCGTGGTGTGCAGCACGCCCTTGGGTTTGCCGGTGGAGCCCGAGGTGTAGAGGATGAAGAGCGGATCCTCCGCCTTCATGGGTTCGGGCTCGCACTTGGCGTCCACCTCGAGCGCCAGATCATGGTGCCAGAAATCACGGCCTTCCACCCAGGGCACGTCCGCGCCCGTATGGCGGATGCACAGCACCGCCTTGACGCCCGGAGCATGCTCGATCGCCTTGTCCACATTGGCTTTCAGCGGCACGCCCTTGTTGCCGCGCACGCCCTGATCGGCGGTGACCACGAACTCGGACTGGCAGTCATTGATGCGGCCCGCCAGCGCCTCGGGGCTGAAGCCGCCGAACACCACCGAGTGCACCGCGCCGATGCGCGTGCAGGCCAGCATGGCGTAGGCCGCTTCGGGGATCATCGGCATGTAGAGCGTGACGCGGTCGCCCTTCTTCACGCCGATCTTCTTCAGCTCGTTGGCGAAGCGGCAGACATGGTTGTGAAGCTGGGCATAGGTGATCGAGTGGTGGAAGGCCGGGTTATCGCCCTCCCAGATCAGCGCCACCTTGTTGGCGCGCTTGGGCAGGTGCCGGTCAATGCAGTTATAGCTGACATTGAGGACGCCGTCCTCGAACCAGCGAATGTGCAGGTCATCCTTGGCGAAGGAGACATCGGAGATCTTCGTGGGCGCGGTGAACCAGTCGAGCCGCTTGGCCTCATCGGCCCAGAACCCGTCGGGATCCGTGATGGAGCGCTCATACATTTCCTTGTAGCGCTCGGCGTTGATCCTGGCGTCTGCGAAGCTTTGCGGAACCGGAATGACGGTCTCGGACATGATCGCTCTCCTCCCTCGGGGTCAGTCTTTTATGTAGATGTGCGGCGCCGGACGGGCCACCGCAAGGCAGACGAACGTGTTACGCCCTCTTGTGAAGCGCGACGGTCTGGTATCCAGTCACGCCTCAACATTGATGGCTGGAGTGACTTTCATGCTGCTGCACACCGCGTCCTGGCCCGAGGTGGAAGCCTATCTCAAGACCAGCAAGGGCATCATCATTCCCATCGGCTCGACCGAGCAGCATGGTCCCAATGGCCTGGTGGGCACGGACGCAATCTGCCCGGAAGTGATCGCCCGCGAAGCGGGCGCGGAAGCGGGCATTCTGGTGGGGCCGACCTTCAATGTGGGCGTCGCCCAGCACCATCTGGGCTTTCCGGGCTCGATGACCCTGCGCCCGACCACCATGATCGCGGCGATCAATGACTGGATCGACTCCCTGGCCCGTCACGGCTTTGAGAAAATCTATTTCCTCAACGGGCATGGCGGCAATATCGCCACAATCGCCGCCGCCTTCGCAGAGAGCTATGCCAACTGGTCCTATGACGGCGAGCCCTGCCCCTACGAGCTCAAGCAGATGAACTGGTGGGAATTGCCCGGCGTGATGGATGTGTGCCGCTCGCTCTTCCCCGTCGGTGAAGGCAGTCATGCGACGGCGTCAGAGGTCTCTGTGACCTATTACGCCTATCCCGAGCATGTCAAAACGGTCGAGATGAGCCCGAAGATCGCGCCGAACGGCCGATTCACCGACGCAGACAATTATCGCAAGAGCTTTCCGGACGGCCGGATCGGCTCGGACCCTGCCCAGGCCACCCCGGAAAAGGGCGCGACCATCGTCGCCGCCGCCCGCAAGGCGCTGATCAGCGACGTGAAGACCTTCTTCAGCCGCTAGAGCTTGAAGCTTCAGCGACAGGGCGCAATTCCCCTCCCGCAGCGGCAAGGGCTGGGCTAGATTTCGGCCCGGCCTTTTTCATATCCGGAGACATCTCATGAATCCCATGCGTTTTCTCAGTGTGTCCGCCCTTGCCCTGATGATCGCCGCCTGCGGCGAACCCCAGGAGCCGGATCTGTCGCCCTATGCCGGCGGCCCGGATGGCGTTGCGCAACAAGGCGCGGACGTTGCCGGGGAGGCCTCGTTCGAAGAGACCGGGGACGATCTGCGCCCCACCGACCGCAAGGCGCGTGAGTTGTGCGGCGCCGTGGAAGGCGAGTTCGCCGCCCTGCTCGAGCCCGGCACAGCCTTTGCGGCCCGCGGCGGGGATGGCCGCGTGTTTGTGGGCTGGAACCAGAATGGCGTCGCCGAACAGCATGTGATCTTCACGCCCGATGTGCCGCTGGATGACCGCCTGCCGTTCGACCTTGCGGTGGGGGATTTCCAGCGCTGGAACATGGAGCGAGACGCCCCGAACCGCGATCTCACCGGCGCTGACCGCAGACGTGACGGCGGCTTGTGCGTGCTTCAGACCGAACGCGACGCCATCGAACCGCTGATCGCGGCCTGGCGGACTCTAGAGCCGAAGCTCGAACGCGCATCAGAATAAAGGTTGGGGGGCGGCCTCAGGCCGCCACCACCTGACCGTTCTCGACCTTGACCGGCACGGCTTTCAGCACCGCGCTTCCCGCCGGACCGCCCACACAGGCGCCGGACTGAACGTCAAAGCTCGCCCCGTGAAACGGGCAGACGAGAAATTTGCCTTCGCTGACCAGCGTCTTGCCCGATGGCAGCGAGAAGGGGCGGCCCGCATGCGGGCAGACATTGAGATACGCCGTCACCGTTTCGCCAGAGCGCAGCACCACAATGGGGGTGGGCTCGAAATCGGCGGGGAGGCCGCCCGGATCGGGAATGTCGGCGAGGGTTTTGAGCACCGTGCCCGGTTCGGGCATGACGGTTTCGGTCTCGTCCGACATCTACAGCCCCTCCGGCGCCTTCACCGTCCACTTGAACGGAATCCAGAACACGTCCGAGAACAGGTCCGCCTTGGCGTAGGGGTCCGTCGCGAGGATATCGCGCAGACCTTCCTCGTTCTCCGCTTGGATGATCAGAAGCGAACCCACCGGATCACCTTCCGCGCCCAGAAGCGGCCCCGCCATCTTCACCGGCGAGCTTTCATCAGACGCCCACAGCAGATGCTCGGAACGGTGTTTCAGGCGTACATCCAAAGCGCCCTGACGGTCGGTGCAAGTGACGGCAAACAGCATGGGATATCCTGGTCTTAGTAGGTTTCAGGGCCGAACGGACGGGTCAGCAGAGCCGTGATGGCGTCATCCACGCTCATCCGGCCCGCCAGCACCGCGTCCACGGCGGCGCAGATCGGCATTTCGACATTGTGTTTCTTGGCCAGCGCCACGACAGCCGGCGCGGTGGCGACGCCTTCGGTCACCGCCTTGCGCGCGCCAAGAACGCTTTCAAGGGTCTGGCCCTGCCCCAGCGCCAGCCCGCAGGACATGTTGCGCGATTGGGGCGAGGAACAGGTCAGCACCAGATCACCCAGCCCGCACAGGCCCGTCAGGGTTTCACGCTTGGCGCCCAGCGCGAGGCCCAGCCGGGTCATCTCGGCGAAGCCGCGCGAGATCAGCGCCGCATGAGCCGACTTGCCCAGTTCACGCCCCTCCACGATCCCGGCGGCGATGGCAAGCACGTTCTTGACCGAACCGCCCACCTCCGCGCCCACAAGATCGCCCGACCAATAGGGGCGGAAGGTCTTGGACCCGACGGCCTCCATCAAGGCCTCGCCCATTTCCCGATCCTCACACGCCAGCGTCACGGCCGTGGGCAGGCCCTTGGCCACATCAATCGCGAAGCTGGGACCGGACAGGACAGCGGGGACGGCGTGGGGCACGGTCTCGCGCAGCACATCCGTCATCAGAGCGAGGCTCTCGCGCTCAAACCCCTTGGCGCACAACAGGACAGGCGCGCCGTCTGCGATAAGGGGCGCAAACTGTTTGAGGATCGAGCGCGCATGCTGGGCGGGCGCCACCATCAGGAAGGCGTCACACCCAGACAGTTCCGCCGGGTCAGAGCTGGCGGTGATGGCCGGGTTCAGCGGGGCGCCGGGCAGGAAAACCGTGTTTTCATGGGCGGTGTTGATCGCCTCGACCACCTCGGCCTCATAGGCCCAGAGGGTCACCTTGCGGCCGGCCTGCGCGGCGGACTGGGCCAAAGCCGTCCCCCAGGCGCCGGCGCCGATGACGCCAATCTTTTGATACTCGACCATACTCTCCCCCTTGTGCCGGGCCTAAGCCTTCGGCCCCTTGCGCCCTGACCCGCTGGCGGGGTCCTGGGCGGCGGCGTCCTGATCCAGCGGCCAGCGCGGCCGGGCCGCGGCGTCGAGGCCATCGGTCTGCCCCAGCGCCAGACGTTCCACGCCCGCGAGCGCAATCATCGCGGCGTTATCCGTGCAGTATTTCAGGGGCGGCGCAATCATCTCGAACCCATGCGCACGCGCTTCGGTCTGAAGCGCCTCGCGCACAGCCGTATTCGCAGCGACCCCGCCCGCCGCGACGAGCGGCAAAGGCCCTTCAAGATCGGCAAAGCGCCCCTTGAAAATCTCCATCGCCCGCCCCGCGCGTTGCGCGAGATGGCGCGCAATCGCGCTTTGCATGGCGGCGGCGAGATCGGCGCGATCCTGATCAGAGGGGGCCTCAAGGCTGTCCCAATGGCGGCGCGCCGCGGTTTTCAGCCCCGCGAACGAGAAATTGCACGACTTGTCCCGCGCCAGCATCAAGGGCAGCGCGAAGCGTTTGGGGTCCTTAGCGTCCTGCGCAAAGCGCTCGACCGCCGGCCCGCCCGGAAAGCCCAGTCCCATCACCTTGGCGGTCTTGTCGAAGGCCTCGCCCGCCGCATCATCAATGGTCGAGCCAAGGCGCGTCATCTGACCCACGCCCTCCACGATCACGAGCTGGGTATGCCCGCCCGAGACCAGCAGCAGCAGATAGGGGAAGGCGAGTTCATGGGTCAGGCGCGGAGACAGGGCGTGCCCTTCAAGATGGTTCACCGCCACCAGCGGAATGTCCGCGCCCATGGCGATTCCCTTGGCCGTCATCAGCGCCGCCATCACCCCGCCGATCAGGCCCGGCCCTGCGGTCGCGGCGACTGCATCGAGATCAGACGGTTTCAGTCCGGCGTCCTTGAGAACGCCTTCGGCCAGCGCATCCATGCGCTCGGCATGGGCGCGGGCGGCGATCTCGGGCACCACGCCGCCAAAGGGGGCATGGGCGCTGTTCTGCCCCATCACGGCTTCGGCCAGAATCTCCACGCGCCCGTCGCCATGGCGACGCAGCACAGCGGCGGCGGTATCATCGCAGCTTGATTCCAGACCGAGCACGGTCAGAACGCCCTGCGGCGCCGCGTCCGGTTGCGGGTGGACTTGATCATGGGATAACGCCATGACCTTGCAGTACCCTCGCTGGCGTTTCGGCGCAATCATCAGCCTCTGCTGGCGGGACCTTGGAAGCGCGTGAAGGAGTGCGTCTGTCGTGAACCTGTTCAATATGCCGATTGCGACCCGCACTTCGCCCCTGGCCATGGCGCAGAGCCTCGACGTGCAGGCGCGCCTGGCGAAAGCCCATGGCGAGAAGGACCCTGAGGAGAGCTTCCCGATCCTCGGCATGACCACCACGGGCGACCGCATCACCGACCGCGCGCTCTTGCTGGCGGGCGGCAAGGGCCTGTTCACCAAGGAGCTTGAACGCGCACTGCTCGATGGCGACGCCCGCTTCGCCGTGCACTCCATGAAGGACGTGCCGACTACCCTGCCCGATGGTCTTGAGATCGCCTGCGTGCTCGAACGCGAGGACCCGCGCGACACGCTTTTGACCCGCGACGGCATCAGCCGGATCGAGGATCTGCCCCAGGGCGCGACGCTGGGCACCGCCTCCATCCGCCGCCAGTCCCAGGCTTTGGCGTTGCGGCCCGATCTCAACATCGTGCTCCTGCGCGGCAATGTGGATACGCGCCTTGAGAAGCTCAATTCCGGCGAGGTGGACGCGACCTTCCTGGCGCGCGCCGGACTGCGCCGTCTGGGTCGTGAACAGGCCGAACTGCCGCCGCTGGAGCTGACCGCCGTCATCCCCGCCCCGGCGCAAGGCGCGGTGGGGATCGAGATCCGCTCTGATGACGTCGAGGCGCGCAAGGCGCTCGAACCGCTCAATCACCTGCCGACCCGCATCGCCATCGCCGCCGAGCGGGGCTTCCTGCAGGCGCTGGACGGCTCCTGCCGCACGCCCATTGCGGCGCACGCCACGCTTGAGGGCGCGGAGATCCATCTGCGCGGCGAGGCCCTGATGCCGGACGGCTCAAAACGCTGGGCCAATGAAACCCGCGCGCAATTGCCCGAACTCGATCCCGACGCCGCACGCCTTCTGGGCTATGAACTCGGGCTTGAAGTGAAACGGGCGGGCGGTGATACGCTGGCGCGCATCGTGGCTGAAACCGGGTGATTCATGTCCGCCTCCGACCGCTCTCGCGTGCTCGTGACCCGCGCCGAACCCGGCGCGACGCGCAGTTGTGCGGCGCTGGAAGAGCGGGGCTTTGACGCCATCAACGCTGCGACCGCCGTCCTGAAGGCGCATGAGGTGACGCTCGATCTCAAGGGCGTCAGCCTGATCGCCGTCACCAGCCCCTTCGGCGCAAGCTGTCTGGCGACCGCCACGCCTGAACGCCGCCTGCCCGTCATCGCCGTGGGCGATGTGACGGCCTCGCGCTTGAGAGAGGCGGGCTTTGAGAAGGTCAACAGCGCCAGCGGCGACGCCCGTGATCTTCTGGCGATGATCCGGGAACGCGCGCCCGAGGGCGAGGTGCTGCATGTGCGCGGCGTCGACCAGACCGGCGATCTGAGCGCGGAGCTGAACGCCAGAGGCATTCGCGCCCGCTCCGAAATCCTCTACGCCGCCGAGCCGGTTTCCGCCTTGCCCGAAGCGGTCTGGGCGAGCCTCGCAGCCGGCGCGACGGTTCTGATCCATTCCGCCAAGGGCGCGGAACGGTTCAACGACCTCGCAAACGCCGCCGGTCAGGTTGAAGCCCTGCTCGCGGCGCGGATCGTCGCGATCTCGACCGCGGCCGCCGAACCTTTGAAGTCTCTGGGCGTTGCCAGGCTGAAGATCGCCAGACGCCCCGATGAAGACGCGCTGTTTGACGCACTGGAAAACCGCCCCTCAGCCCGTGCTTGAGGTGGCGCTGCGCTGCAACGCAGCCTAGACTCGAACCTGATGCATTGGCCCTGCGCCCCGAGGACAGTATGAGCGCCGACACCCCCCGCCCTGACGCCGCCGAACCCGTGGACGCCGAGTTCGAACCCGCGCCGGACAGCAGCGGCGCGGGCTCCAAATCCAGATCTAAGGAGCCCAAGCCCAAAAAGGATGGCAAAGGCGGCGCCCCGGTGCTCGCCTTCATCGGCCTGACGGTGCTGGCGGCGGGCGTGGGCGGTGGCGCAGGCTGGCTGATCGGACGCTATGCCCCCATGGGCGAGGCGCAGCCTGACAGCGCGCTTGTCAGCCGAATCGAGGCGCTGGAAAACCAGAGCGCCACGACCGATCAGCTCGATACGCTCCAGGCCCGCCTTGCGGTCGTCGAGGAAGAAAGCGCGGGCGCCCCGCTGCGGACGGACGCCTTCGAGCAGCTGATCCGGGATGTCGCCGATCTGCGCGCCGACCTTCAGGCGCTCGAGACATCGGGCGGCTCTGCAGACATCTCCGCCCTCACCCCCCGGCTCGCCACCCTTGAACAGCGCCTCGAGACCGTGGCCAGCGACGCCGAGACCGCGCTGGCGACCGCCGAGACCGCGCAATCGGCGTTGCAGCAGATGCGCAATCAGTCCGCGACGACCTCGGACGAGACCGGCGCCAGCCTGCCGTCCGACGCCCTGGCCTCGCTGCGTCGCGATGTATCTGGTCTGCAGTCCGATGTGCGCGCCCTGCAGTCAGGCGCCGGTAATCTTGAAACGCTGGCCGCGCGCATGAATGCGCTCGAGGCCACGGTCTCCAGCCTTGACGCCTCAGGCGTCAGCGCGGCGTCGCCGACCGCGTCCGCAAGCCTCGCCCGGCAGGCGCTCGCCTTCTCAGATCTGGCGCAAGCCGCCGCTCACTCCCAGCCTTTCGCCATGGAATACGCCATGCTGAGCCAGGTCTGGCCCAATCGCCGACAGCTGGATGCTCTGACCGCCCCCGCCCGCACCGGCGCGCCGACGCTTGATGATCTCGCTGACAGCTTCCCCGCGCAAAGCGTACGTGAAGCGTTGGGCCAGACCCAGCGCCTGTGGGGGGTGATCGAAGTGCGCCGCACCGGAGATGATCAGGGGGTCGCCGATCAGATACTCGGCCTCATCGAACAGGGCGCGCTGAACGAGGCGATCGCCCTGGCGGAAGGTCTGGATGCGGAGGCGGACACGACGCTTGAACCCTGGCTGATCGAGGCGCGCAAGCGCGAGGCGCTCGACGCCACGCTGGAAGACATGCGCGACACGCTGGCCCGTCAGGCCGACGTCAACGAGGAGCGCTAGACTATGATCCGCCTCATCCTCACCGTCATCGCCTGCGTCCTCACCGCCATGCTGGCGGTCTTCCTGACCCTCAATCCCGGCCTTGTGACCGTCGAGTTCCTGGGACAGACCACGCAGGCCCCCTTCGCGCTGGCCATGGGGGCGCTGATCCTCGCGGCCTTCGTGCTGGTGGTCGCCTGGTGGGTGATCGCCAAGCTCTGGACGGCGCCGGACGCCTGGAAACGCTTTTCCCTGCGCCGCCGCCGCGATCAGGGCTTTGACGCGCTCGAACGTGCGCTGATCGCCTCCGCCGCCGGGCAAGGCGATCTTGCCGTCCGGCAGGCCGCGCGCGCCGAAGCCCTTCTGGATCGACCCGCCCTGTCCCGCCTTCTGGCGGCGCGCGCCGCAGAAGCCGCCGGCGATCTCGAAAGCGCGCAGATCCATTACGAAGCCATGCTGGCGGACGCCAAGACCCGGCTGGTCGCCCAGCGCGGCCTCGTCGGCATCGCCCAATCGCGCTCGGATTCCCAGGGCTTGCTGACCCATGCCGCCGACGCCTTTGAACAGGCCGGACGCGCGCGCTGGGCGTTTGACGCGCTCTTTGAGGCGCAAGTGAACGCCGCCCTGTGGGCGAAGGCGGAAGCCACCCTGACCGAGGGCGAACGCCGTGGGCATGTGGACCGTCTGGTCGCGGCTCGCATGCGCAGCGTGCTCCTGACCGCGGAAGCCCGTCGACTGGAAAGCGCCGATCCGGAAACCGCTGCGAGGCTCGCCGATCGTGCGGCGACGTCTTCACCCGGCTTTGCGCCCGCGGCTGAGCTGGCCGGGCGCTTGCTGGCCGAACAGCGCCGCCATCGCCGGGCGGTGGACATTCTCGAAGACGCCTGGAAGCACGCGCCGCACCCGGCGCTGGCGCGCGCTTTCGCCAATCTGCGCCGCTCGGACACCAAGGCCAAGCGCGCCGAGCGCCTGCGCGGTCTGGCAGCGCTCAACCCCGATCATCGCGAAAGCCGGCTCCTGCTGGTGGAAACCGCGCTCGACCAGGGCAATCGCGAGGCCGCGCACGCCGCCCTGAAACCGGTTCTTGAAACCAGCCCGGTCTCCGCCCGCGCCTGCGCGCTGGCAGCGCGTCTCGCGCGTCTTGAAGAGAACCCCGAAGACGCCCAGCGCTGGATGGCGCGCGCCTCTCACGCGCCCGCAGAAGCGGACTGGTCCGATATTGATGAGGGCGGCCAGGCCTTCAACTACACTGACGCGGACTGGAAGCGCATGGTGGAGAGCTGGGGCCGGGATGGCGTGCTGATCCATCCGCGCCATGAGCGTTACGAAGTCGCCGCCGCCGCCGCGCCCGAAACCGTGCTGATCGATGCGCGCCCCACTGCAGAGCGTTCCGCCAAGCGCAGTGAAGCAGGCGACAAACAGGGCCCGAACTTTTATGTACCCGGGCCGGCGCCGGATGATCCGGGCGCTTCCGATCCCGACACCTAGCCCTGTTCGCGCCCCATGACCGCATCTGATCCAGCTCGCCCCCGTCTCATCATCGGCGTCACCGGCGGCTCCGCCTCCGGCAAGACCGAGATCGCCCGGTCGGCGGCGCGCGCCGCCGCGCCCCTGAGCGCGCTTGTCCTGTCCGAAGACGATTACTATGCGGACCATGGCTCGAAGCCCGACTTTGATCCGTCCGACTTCAATTTCGACCATCCCCAGGCGCGCGATCATGGTCTTCTGGCCAAGCACCTCGCCGCGCTGAAGGCCGGCAAGACCATCAAGGGGCCGATCTACGATTTCACCATCCACCGCCGCCGCAGCGATACGCGCAACATTGCGCCGGCCGATGTGATCATCGTGGAAGGCATCCATCTGTTCTGCGATGAACAGGTGCGCGATTGCCTGGATCTGAAGGTCTATGTCTCCGCGCCGGATGATATCCGCCTGGCCCGACGCCTGCTGCGCGATGTGAACGAGCGGGGCCGGACCTCGCATTCGGTGGTGCACCAGTATCTGCGGACCGTGCGGCCCATGCACCATGAATGGACCTCGCCCAACAAGGAATACGCCGACATCCTGATCCGCAATGATGCGGCGGCGGCGCGCCCGGCGGACCATCTGAGCAGTTTCTTTGACGCGCTGGCCGCGCCGATCGTGGAGAAAATCAAGAGCTTCGGAAAAGTGCGGCCCTGACGCAGACAAGCTGGCAAAACCGGCTTGCCCCCATCGCCGTTCAAGGCTAGTTTCCGCGCCCTCCGAGGCAGGCTTTCGCCTGCTCCGAGCGCCGCTTTAGCTCAGCTGGTAGAGCAACGCATTCGTAATGCGTAGGTCGCGTGTTCGAGTCACGCAAGCGGCACCATTTCTTCTCTTTTCCTATTCTCCCTCGCCTCCGCTCGGTCGATCCTCGCAGAAGCTGCGGGCGGCCCTTGGCCTTGCGGACCTGTGGTCCGGCAGCCTGGTCTGTCGCCTCCGCTCAGGCGATCCTCGCTAAAGCTGCGGGCGCGCACTTGCGCTTGCGGACCTGTGGTCCGGGAGACTGTTCTCCCTCGCCTCCGCTCGGTCGATCCTCGCTGACGCTGCGGGCGGCCTTTGGCCTTGCGGACCTGTGGTCCGGCAGCCTGGTCTCCCTCGCCTCCGCTCAGGTGATCCTCGCTGACGCTGCGGAGGCGAGAATTACGGGGCGGAGGCGTCCAGGCGCTGATGCTTGCGGAGCGTTCGCTCGCAAGTGTCCAGAAGGTCGGATTCGTCAATGGGCTTGGCGATGTAATCGTCCATGCCCATCGCCAGGAATCGCGCCCGCTCTCCCGCGCCGGCATGGGCGGTCACCGCTATGACAGGCGCCGAGGCGCCGGCCTCATTCAAGGCGCGCAGGCGCTTGAGGGTTTCCTCTCCCGACATCACCGGCATGCTGGCGTCCAGAAGCACCAGATCAAAGGTCTGCTCTTCAAACAGGGTCAGCGCCTGGGCGCCGGATTCCGCTTCGGTCACCCGGGCCCCTTCCGGCTCCAGCATGTACCGCGCCACCATCCTGTTGATGGCGTTGTCATCGACCAGAAGGATGCGCGCATCCGCGAGACGGGCTTCGGACGGCGCGTCCGCATCACGCCGGACAGCGGGTTGCGGCTGGGCAGGGGTCAGGCGCGCCACGACAGTCAAGACAAATCGCGAGCCCTTTCCCTTCTCGCTTTCAACGCTCACATCTCCACCCATGCGACGGGCGAGTTCGCGCGTGATCACGAGTCCAAGACCCGAGCCGCCCTGACCCTGTCGCTCCCCGCCCTGTTCATACCGATGAAACAGCCTGTCGAGCTGGTCCGGCTCCATGCCGGGTCCGCTATCGCTGACCGTGATGCGAAGCGTGCAGGCCGTTGAATTCAGACGCTCGGCCTCCGCCGCAATGCTGACGCCGCCGGTTTCGGTGAACTTGATGGCGTTCGAGAGGAGATTGAACACACACTGGCGCAGACGCGTCGCGTCCAGTTCGACGCTTTCGGGAAGGCCCGATAGCGTTTCGTCAAGCGTGAGTCCCTTTTCCTGAGCATTCGCCCGGAACAGCAGACAGACTTCGTTCAGAAGACGCGCCGGATTGGTGGTTTCGGGACGCAGCTGGAATCGTCCCGCGTCCAGACGGGACAGATCCAGCAGATCATTGAGCACGCGCAAGAGCTGGTCGCCCGCCCCCTTGAGCAGCTCCACCTGCTCGCGCTGGGCCGGTTCCAGCTCCGCCTCGGACAGGGCCCGCACCAGCCCCAGCATGCCATTGAGCGGCGTGCGCAATTCATGGCTCACATTCGCCACGAACTCGGTCTTCGCCTCGCTCGCCCGTTCGGCGGCGTTCTGGGCGTCGCGGGCGCCCTGGGTCAGCGTCCGCGCGTTGAGCACCAGCTCGGCGACCACGATGTAATTGGTCAGGGCATGGATCAGAGACAGCTCTTCGGGCGTCCAGACATGACGCCTGTCGGCGATGTGAACGCTCAGAACGCCGCTGATGCTTTGTTCCTTCAGCACGGGCGCCGCCAGCATCGCCCCCTCTTTTGCGCCATGAATCGCAAGGGCGAGCTCCTGCGCGGCAGGATCGCATTCTGTTACGTCCGCAGCTTCCAAGAAGGCGCCGCGGACAACGAAATCAAAGGCGGCCGGCGCGTTTTCCACGGTCAGGCGACCCGAATCCCGGGTCGCTCCGCGCGTCCGGCTCCAGCCGCATTGCGCGCGCAGTTCGGTCTGATCCGCATTGAACAGCCACAAACCGGCCTCTTCCGCGTCAAGCGCCAGAACAAGACGCTCCACGACCTGCCGGGTCATGTGATCGTAGTCCCAGCCATTGTTGAGATGGTCCAGAGCCAGTTCACGCTTGAGCTGATTGAGCTGGCGGGAGCGTTCGAGCGTCTGCCTCAGACTGGTCTCGGCGCGTTCGCGCGCCCGCACCTCGCCATCGACCCGGCGCAGGAGCGGCAACCAGCGGAAGAACCCGACGCTGATCAGGAACAGGCCGATCGCATCCCCGATATAGGAAATCGCCTCGATGGCGTCATAGGCCGGTTCCAGCTGTCCGGGCCGATAGGGCACAAAGCCATTGCTGGAATCGATCAGGGCGGACAGGCCGATCACCAGCAGACCGCTCACCACGAAGCGACTGCCCTTCCGCAAGCGAGGCGCATCACGCAGGTTCAGATACAGCACCAGCCCTGCTGACAGACTCGTCAGGGCGATCAGGATTTCAAAAAGACCGCTCAAGCCTCTCTCCCCATGAACCCGTTCACTCTAGCAGAGTCTGGTAAAGATCAGGTTGTCTTTGTCGATCCGGGTACGGGGTTCCCCTTAGGCACTAAAACGAATTATGCGCGCAGGCCGCCCTGCGTATCTGTACTCCCAGAGCCGACACCGCCTCCCCCCGGCGCTCCTGGCTCACAGGACAAAGGATACGACCATGCGTGCATTCAAGACTGTCTCCCGTTCCATGCTTCTGGGCGCCATCGCCGGCGTGGCGCTGTTCTCCGGTCAGGCCCTGGCGCAACTGCCCGATCCGGGCATGCAGATTGAGCGCGGCGTCACCGCCCTCGTCGTCACCGACCCGCAGAACGACTTCCTCAGCCCGGACGGCGTCACCTGGGGCGTTGTCGGCCCGAACGTCACCGAGAACGGCACGGTCGAGAATATCGGCCGCCTGTTCGAGACCGCCCATGAAGTGGGCATGCCGGTCTTCGTGTCGCCGCACTATTACTATGAGCATGACCATGAATGGCGTTTCGAGGGCGCTCTGGAAGCGCTGATGCACCAGATCGGCATGTTCGATCGCGCCGGCCCGCTGAACCTTGAAGGCTTTGAAGGCTCCGGCGCGGACTGGCTGGAAGAATACCGTCCGCATATCGAGCACGACCACACCGTCGTCACCTCGCCCCACAAGGTCTATGGCCCCGAGACCAATGATCTGGTCCTGCAACTTCGCAAGCAGAATGTGGACCGCGTGATCCTGGCGGGCATGTCCGCGAACCTGTGCACCGAATCCCATATGCGCGAGCTGATCGAGCAGGGCTTTGAAGTGCTGGTAGTCACCGACGCCACCGCCGCCGCCCAGGTCCCCGGCTATGACGGCTACGCCGCCGCCCTGACCAATTTCCGCATGATCGCGAACCATGTGGGCGACACCGACGAGACGGTCGCCGCCATGACCGCGGCCTACAGCCGCTAAGCCCTACCCGTCCCCCGTGTTGTCTGCCCCTCCACACGGGACGGGCCCCTGAGGGTCCGGCGGTCTGCCCCCATCGCCGCCGGACCCTCCTTGCCCTTCAAGACCCACAAGAAAAATGATGACCCCGAAACTTGTACCCCCGTTCACAGCCGAGACCGCCCGCGCCAAGGTCCAGTTCGCCGAAGACGCCTGGAACAGCCGTGACCCCGAGCGCGTGGCGCTCGCCTATTCGGAAGATTCCCAATGGCGCAATCGCGACCAGTTCTTCACGGGCCGCGACGCCATCAAGGCCTTCCTGCGCGATAAATGGTCCCGGGAAGCAGACTACAAGCTCAAGAAAGAGCTCTGGGCCTTCACGGGCAACCGCATCTCCGTGGCCTTCTTCTATGAATGGCAGGAGGCCGAGACCGGCCAATGGTTCCGCTCCCACGGCAATGAGCAATGGGAATTTGATCGCGACGGTCTGATGGCGCGCCGCGAATCCAGCGTCAACGACATGCCGATCAAGGCGGAGGAGCGGCGGCTCTAGCCTCCGCCCTCTCCCTTCAGGGAGCCGATCATGACCCGCCCGAACCCGCCTTCCGACCTGCGCTTCGAACGCGCCTATCGGCGCTGGATGCTGATGCACGCCCTGACCCTGCCGGGCGCAGCCCTGGTCTATGCCCTCCTGACGATCGCGCTGCTGGCGCTGGGTCAGTCGGCGCACGCCGCCATTCTGGGCGCAGCGGGAACCGGGGCGCTGGGGCTGGCGCTCGCGGAGGGCGCGGTCTGGCTCGAAACCCATACCGGGCTCGACCGCCTGTTCCGACGGGTGAACATGCGCGCCTCCATTGCGGCGGAAAGACTGGCGCGCGACGAGGACCAGTATGTCATCGAAGGCGTGAAGGACGTGGTGTTTGAGTGGCGCCATGTGGAAGTCATCCAGCGCGACCGCGACTGGGCGGGATTGTCCCTCGCCGCCCTGACCCTGGTCAGCCTCGCTCTGGGTCTCGCCCTGAGCGCCGTGGTGATGGGTCTGTGGGGCTGGAGTTACGCCGCCCCGCTGAGCGGGCTCACCCTCGCCTCGACCGCCGCCGGCTTCGCGCTCGCGCGCTCGGTGATGCGCTATCACTGTTTCACCGAACGCAATTTCGATCCCACCGACATTCTTCAGACCCGGCTTCTCGACCTCTTGTCAGAAGTCAAAGCCCTGCGTCGCGCCGGCGTGCGCAGCTCGGCCTGACCCGATCTTCAGGAGCCCTCGTCATGACCCGTCACTCTGATCTTCTCGTTCTGGGCACCGGCAATGCCGGCATGGCCGCCGCGGGCGTCGCCCAGCGCGCGGGCAAGTCCGTCACCCTGGTGGAATCGGGCGATGTGGGCGGCACCTGCGCCATTCGCGGCTGCGTGCCCAAGAAGGTTCTGGTCGCCGCGGCCGCCAATCTGGACGCCATCGCCCGCGCCAGCGACCACGCCATCTCCGTGGGCGAGGTCAAACTCGACTGGCCCTCCCTGATCAAGCGCGAGCGCACCTTCGTGGAAGGCGTGCCGGAGATGTTCCGCGCCTCGATCACCAATCGCGGCATGGCTCTGGTTTCGGGAAAAGCGGTCTTCACCGGTCCGAACGCAATCGATGTGGAGGGCGAAACCTATACGGCGGACAGGATCGTCATCGCCACCGGTTCAAAACCCGCGCAATTGCCGATCGAGGGCTGGGCGCTGACCGCAACGAGCGATGACCTTCTGACCCTGGAAACCCTGCCCAAGGAGGTCGTGTTCGTGGGCGGCGGCGTGATCGCGCTGGAGTTCGCCCATATCATGGTGCGCGCCGGCGCGAAGGTGACGATCCTCGAAGCCGCGTCGCGCGTGCTGCCGCGTCTGGATGAAGACATGGTGGACACGCTGGTGGCGCATACCCGCTCGCTGGGCGTGACGATCCAGACCGGCGTCAGCGTCAGGGCCATCCGCGAGGATGGCGCGCGCCGCGCGGTCGAGGTGGTCATCGATGGCGAGACCCTGTCCCTGAGCGCCGATCTGGTGGTCAATGGCGCCGGTCGTCGTCCGGCGGTCGAGGATCTGGATCTGGAAGCGGGCGGCATCCGGTCCGATCGCGGGCATATCGAGGTGGATGTCAATCTGCGCAGCCTGACCAATCCGTCCGTCTATGTGGCGGGCGACGCGCTGGCGGCCTCGCCGCAACTGAGCCCGGTGGCGAGCTATGAGGGTCGAATTGCGGGCGAGAACGCGATCAATGACGCCAAGGAGAGCCCGGACTATTCCTCCATCCCGTCCGCCGTCTACACCGTGCCGGCCATCGCCAGCGTGGGCCTGGACGAAGCCGGGGCGCAGGCGGCGGGTCTGGAGCCTGTGGTGAAGGTCAATGACATGCGCGACTGGCGTTCGGCGAAGACCTATGCCGAGCAGGTGGCCTTTGCAAAGGTCTTGATAGACCCCGGCACCGACCGCATTCTTGGCGCGCATCTCGCCGGGCACGGCGCTGAGGAGGTCATCCACCTGTTCACCCTGGCGATGAAGACGCAACTGACCGCCTCGGAACTGGCCGCCATGACCTATGCCTATCCCACCTTCTCCTCTGACCTTAAGTTCCTGGTGTGACGCGCATGATCAGGGGGCGACATCATGTCTGAAACCGGGAGCGAACCGACCGCCGATCCGGCGGACCTGTTCCGACGTCAGCGCGACCTGATCCTGATGGCGTCCGGCGACGGCATTTACGGGATCGATTGCGAGGGCATTTCCACTTTCGTGAACCCGGCCGCTGCGCGCATGTCGGGCTATTCGATGGAGGAAATGGTCGGCCTCAACCTGCATGAGCTGGTCCATCACACCCGTGCGGACGGATCGCCTTTTCCCTGCAACGAATGTCCAATCCATGAAGCCACCCGAGACGGCAAGGTGCATCGCATCTATGACGACGTGTTCTGGCGCAAGGACGGCACCAGCTTTCCGGTTGAGTATGTCTCCACCCCGATCTGGGATGGCGGCCGGATCGCGGGCGCCGTGGTCTCGTTCCGCGACATCACCGACCGCAAGCGCGCCGAGCAGGATCTGCGCGACAGCGAGCAGCGCTATCGCGCCATGTTTGACGGCTCAAACGCCGCCGGTTTCCTGATCGACGCCGAGACCTGTTACGTACTCGACGAGAACAAGCGCACCTGCGCGCTGTTCGGCTATGACGAGGCGCAATTGCGCCGCTTGCGCGCGGAGGATCTGTTTGTCGGAGCGCCGGGCGAGATCGCAGCCTTCTGGCAAAAGGTCCAGCGCGAGGGCGCGGCGGAAACCGAAACCTCCTACGCCATCACCGCCAGCGGCGAGCGTATTCCCGTGCGCCTGTCCGCCAGCCGTATCCGCTATGCGGACCGGACCGGCCTTCTGGTGCTGGCGACCGATCTGAGGGTCCGACGCGAGATGGAGGCGCGCACCCGCGCCCTGCAAAGCGAGCTGCATCATGTCTCCCGCGTCAGCGCCATGGGCGAGATGGCCTCGGCCATGGCGCACGAGCTGAACCAGCCGCTGTCTGCGGTGATGAACTATCTCGGCGCCGCGCGGCGCCTGTCCAAAGCCGAGTTCGAGGGCGACTCCCGCACCGTGCAGATGATGGAGAAGGCGCTGAGCCAGGCCGCACGCGCGGGCGAGATCATCCGCAGCCTGCGAACCTTCCTCGACAAGGGCGAGTCAGAAACCGAATTCGCCAGCCCCTATGACGTCATCCACGACACCCTGCCGCTGATTGAACCCGCGGTCGCCGCGGCGGGGCTGTCCCTGTCGTGCGAGCTGGATCCGGATGTGCCCCATACGCTCTTGCAGCGCGTGAACATCCAGCAGGTCCTGCTCAATCTGATCCGCAACGCCGCGGAGGCCATGAGCGAACACAGGGGCGGCGCCATCAATGTGGCCTGCTGGAGCAGTCGCGATCAAATCTGGGTCGAGGTCGCCGACCAGGGGCCGGGCCTTTCGGACGCCCAGCAGGCGCGGCTCTTCCAGCCCTTCAACACCAGCAAGTCGGACGGCATGGGCGTGGGCCTGTCCATCTGCCATTCCATCATCACAGACCATGACGGCGCGATCACGGCCGAAAACCGCCCCGGCGGCGGCGCGGTGTTCCGGTTCTGCCTGCCCGTCATCACGCCCGGAGACAAACCATGAGTGAGATTTCTACCCAGGTCTATGTCGTCGATGACGACGCCGCCGCCCGCGAATCCCTTGAAGCCCTGCTGTTGTCGGCCGGACATGAAGTGGAGACGTTTGAGAGCGGGGAAGCCTTTCTGGAGGCCTATTCCCCGGACTGGGCAGGCTGTGCGGTGCTCGACGTGCGCATGCCGGGCCTGTCCGGCCTGCAGGTTCAGGAAGAGCTGGCGAACCGGAACGCCACCCTGCCGGTGATCATCGTCACCGGTCATGGCGATTTGCCCATGGCGGTGCGCGCCATGCAGGCCGGAGCCCTCGATTTCATCGAGAAGCCCTATGAGGAAGAACGCCTGTTCGAGAGCGTGGAGCTGGCGGTGCAGACCGGTCAGGAGCAGGCTGAAGCCAGCCTGGCGCTGGCTGCGCTGAGGGAGCGGCTTGAACACCTGACGCCGCGCGAACGCGAAGTGCTGGTCGAGGTGGCCTATGGCCACCCCAACAAGGTCGTCGCCCACAAGCTGGGCATCAGCGCCCGCACCGTTGAAATCCATCGCGCCCGCGTGGTGGAGAAGATGCAGGCGCGCAGCCTGTCTCACCTCGTCCGGATGGCGATGCAGCTTGAGCTTCTGAACGAGTAGCTCAGCTGAACTCGGAGATGAGATCGAGCGGCGTGTGCCGGATCAGGCGGCTGTCCAGGACAGCAGCCTGACGATGCGGCACCGCCTCGTTCTGGTAGACCGGGTCGGTGACCATTTCCAGAAACGCCGCGGCGCTGGGATAGGCCGCCACGAAGGACAGGTGCCAGTTCTCTTCGGACGGGCCGATCAGGGTCAGTTTGGGCGCGCCACGCCAGACAATGGTCCCACCCACGCGCTTGAACACCGGTCCGGAGGTCTGGCCATAGGTCTTGTAGGCCTCGAACCCACTGACGTCCCGGCCATCGGGATAGGCGGCCTTGTCCCGAAGGCGCAGCAGATTGAGCATCTGGATCGGCTCGTCGCGCGGCATCTCCTTGAAGAGTTTGAAAGCCTCGCGTTCTGGATCGATATGGCCGGTCATGAGCATACTCCCTGATGTGTTTGCCTGCAGCAAAACGGTTCAGAGCAAAAAGCTCAAGCCCTTAAGGATCGATAATCTCGCCCGCCCAGTCAAAAACACAGCCGCTCTGATCGGATTGGACCTGATCAATGACCGCCAGAAGTTGCTCCGCGCTATAGTCGGGCGTGAACAGCTTGCCGTCGGGCACATTGCCCTGGAAGGGCTCCGAGAGGCGGGTGTCCACAGTGCCCGGATGCAGACCGATGCAGGCGGCATGGGGCCGCTTGCGCGCCAGTTCGATGGCGCAGGTCTTCAGGATCTGGTTCAACGCCGCCTTGGAGGCGCGATAGCTGTGCCAGCCGCCCAGACGGTTATCGCTGATCGACCCGACGCGCGCGGACAGCGCCGCGAACACCGCTTTTTCCGGAGCATCCTTGCGCCCCTTCGCCAGAACGTCCAGCGCATGCCGCGCCACCAGCGCCGGACCGATCGTGTTGATCTTGAAGACTTCAGCCATGTAATCGGGATCAATCTGACGCCAGGATTTTTCCGGCCCGCGACCGGCCTCGTCCACCAGCACCCCTGCCGCCACGATCACCAGATGAAGGGGTCCGTCCTGAGACGCTGTCGCCACGGCGTCCTCGACCGTCTGCGGCGCGCTGAAGTCCAGTGAGAGCGATTGAGCGCCCTCGATCGCCACCCCGGACCGGCTGGCCGCGTAAACCGAACCGCAGCGCGGATCCGCCGCCAGCTGCTGCGTCAACGCGCGGCCCACACCGCCAGAGGCGCCCACGATCAGGGCGCGATAACCATCAGGAAATGTTGTCAGTTGTGCCATGGGAGCGCAGATAGACTGCGCCGGTCGCCCGTCCAGTCCCGCGGCGGCGTCAGATTTCGATCGTGCCGGTCAGGTCATCCAGAATCACGCCGTCCTGACCATGTCCCTTGGCGACGCTTTTCACCCAGAACAGCAATTCAGCGCTCTTCTCGTCCAGGCCTTTCTGGAAATAGTCATTCTTGTCCAGAAACTTGACGCTTTCCCCGTCACGGTCGGTCTTCACACCCGCCGCGCCGGAGAGCACGAGAATCGGAGTTCCGCCAGCCTGTCTCTCGAGCAAACCTACGGTTTCATTCGGCTGGGTGGAATCAGGCAGACGCAAGTCGGCGATGATCAGGTCATAGGACTGGCGCGACAGTTTCTGGCGCGCATCGTGCAGAGTGCGCACAACCTGTAGATCCATGTCATATCCCCCGGCGTCGCACAGCGCATGCTGGAGCAGCATCGCGTCAGCGAAGTCATCTTCGATATGAAGAACAGACAGGGGTTGCGGCATGGTCCTCTCCCGACGGGCGCTAAACTAGGGGATGTATGCTTAATCAGGTTTTAACCCGGCAAAACATCCGCGACAGGCCCCGGCACCGCCAAGCTAGCACGCCGGGCGGCGGCTGCAACCGTATTGGCGAGCAACATGGCGATTGTCATCGGACCGACACCGCCCGGGACCGGAGTCACAAAACCTGCGGTTTCAATTGCTTGCTCAAAATCAACATCGCCCACGAGCCGACTCTTGCCGGTTTCGCCCTCGACGCGGTTGATGCCCACATCAATGACGCAAGCCCCCGGCTTGAGCCAGTCGCCCTTGACCATGTTCGGGCGTCCGACCGCGGCGACGATGATGTCCGCCTCCCGGCAAACCGCCGGAAGATCCTGCGTGCGCGAATGCGCCAGCGTCACCGTGCAGTTCTCCGCCAGGAACAGAAGCGCGGCGGGCTTGCCCACCAGAATCGAGCGCCCGATCACCACAACCGATTTCCCGGTCAGATCGCCCAGCGCCTGTTTCGCGAGGAACACGCTGCCGGACGGCGTGCAGGGCCGCATGCCCGGCGCGCCCAGTACAAGCGCGCCTGCGCTTTGGGCGGTCAGCCCGTCCACATCCTTGTCCGGGCGGATGGTCTGGACCACTTCGGTCTCATCAAGACCCTCGGGAAGCGGCAACTGGACCAGGATGCCGTCCACGCCCTCATCCTCATTGAGTGCGCGCACCACAGTCAGCAGCTCGGCCTGGCTGATATCGGCAGGCAGGATGTGCTCGACCGAACGCATGCCCGCAGCCTCGGTCCGGCGCACCTTGTTGCGCACATAGACCTGGCTCGCGGGGTCCTCGCCCACCAGCACGACGGCAAGGCAGGGCGCACGGCCCAGCCGGGGTTCAAGCTGGCGCGCGCCGGCGGCGGCGGCGGCGTCAACAGCGGCGGCGGCGGCCTTGCCGTCAATCAGCTTGGCGGTCGCGCGGGAGGGCGTGATGATGTCGGTCATGAGCCGGGGTCATGGAGCAAGGCCGTGACCGCGTCAAGCAGCTGAATTGACTCCTCGGACCGCACCAGCAGGGTTTTTTCCCGCTGGGTCGCGCCTGCGATCACGCTGACCGTGGATTTGGGCACGCCCAGGGTCTTGGCGGTCAGGGCGCAGAGCTCGGTATTGGCCGCGCCCTTGTCCGGCGCCGCGCGCACTCTCGCCGCCAGACGGATGCGACCATCGGTCCCGGCGCGCGCGCCATCAAACCCGGCGCGGGACGCCCTGGGCTGGACCCTCACGAACAGGCGCAGGCCGTCCTTCACGGCTTGCGCAGGCGTTTGATCAGCCGAGTCGGGGGAAGATTTGTCCAAGGATCAGCCAGTTCCGAACGAACATGATCACGAGAAGAAGCACCAGCGGGGACAGGTCCAGCCCGCCGAGCGGCGGCAGGATGTTGCGGATCGGGCGCAAGAGAGGCTCGGTGATCGTGCCGGTGAGACGCCAGATGGTGCTGACAAGCTGATTATGCGGATTGACGACATTGAACGAGATCAGCCAGCTCAGGATCACCCCCACAAAGATGACGTAGACCAGCAATTGCAGCGGGATCAGGATGAACAGGTACACAAGGACCTGCGCCAGAGACATGTATTCCATGGGTATCAGCGCTCTCGTTCGGAATTCTCTTCACTGATGCTGGTCTAGCCCTCGCCGGGCCGGGCTGACAAGCAGCTTCGCTCAGACTCAGGGCGCAGCGGGAAGCGTCAGCACGAAACGCGCGCCGGCCTCATAGTCGGTATCGAGCCAGATGCGTCCGCCCGCCGCCTCGATCACCTGCTTGCACAGGGCGAGGCCCAGACCCACCCCCTCCGCCGGCCCCGTGGACATGCGGAACAGCACATCAAAGATCATCTCGCTCTGGCGGGGATCGACGCCCGGCCCCTCATCCTCGACCGCGATCTCGACCCAGCCCTCTTCAACGCCCCGCGCATAGAGTCTCACAACTGGAACGTCCTTGGAGAATTTGAGCGCGTTATCAATGAGGTGAGTGATCACCAGAGTCACGAGCCGCTCGTCCGCCCAGACCGCCGGCATGGGCGCAACCTCGATCTGCGCGCCCTGACTTTCAATCTCGACCTTCATTTCGGACCGGATGGTCCGAATGACTTCCTGCAGGTCCAGACGCACGGGAACATGGTCGGCGCTGATCGCCCGCACATACTCCACCAGCGCGGTGGTCAGCTCCTGCATCCGGTCCACGGAGCCCGTCAGACGCTCCAGATAATCGCGTCCCGCCGGGCTCAGCGTCTCCGCCTCCTCGCGCGCGATCAGGCCAGCGAAAACGGAGATATGCCGCAAGGGCGCACGCAGATCATGAGACGCCGCCGTGGCGAATCGCTGAAGCCCCGCATGGGTGTTGTCGATCTTCTTCTGCAAGGCCTGATAGTCTTCGCGCTTGACCATGTTGACCGGGGTCAGGCGCCGCTCCTGCGCCATGGCGAGCATTTGCGGCAGCCAGTACCAGAGCAGGAGCGCCCCGCACAGACCAAAGGCGGCGCTTGTCAGATAGACCAGGCCGTCAATCCAGGGATGCGGCGCATTGACAGAGACAAGCCGCGCCAGATGGGCAATGGCCGCCAGTGAGGCCAGCACGGTGATCGAGCGCACCATCTTCAGGCGGATCAGCGACTTGTTACACCGCATCTGCCAGATCAGCGTCCCGGCGATCAGGGCGTAGGCGCCTGCGATCAGCCCATGGGACAGCATCTGGAAGATCACGCTCTGCGCGCCATCTCCCAGACCATACAGATGGAGTTGCACCCCATCGGAAAGTCCTGACCCCTCACCCATGGCGCATGTTTTATAACGAAGCGCAGTTTACGCAAACGTCAATCATTGGTCGGTGGCGCCACCGCTTGACAAGCGCGAGCGCGGACCGTACCTCACGCATCCTCTGGAACGGGGCCGTAGCTCAGTTGGGAGAGCGCGTCGTTCGCAATGACGAGGTCAGGGGTTCGATTCCCCTCGGCTCCACCAGTTCCTTCCCAACACCTTCAGGAAATGAAAACGCCGCCCGAAGGCGGCGCTTGCTGTGTCTGTTGTGTTGGGTTTCGCCCCTAGAAGCGACGCCCCAGCGCGAGGCCAAGGAAGACCTGATCCTCGCTGCCGCGCTCTGACACGATCGGGCTGTCGGCGTAGTCGCCGACAAGGCGTGAATAGCCCGCAACCCCGGTGACCGACCAGCTTTGGCTGACTGCGACGTCCAGAATGGCCGTCACACCCACATCGCGCACGCCGCCTTCCGCCGTGTAGAGCGACAGGCCCGTAGCGGCGGCGTCCACCGCATCGACCGAGAACAGGGTGTCGGCATAATCATCGGAAAAGCCGCTGACCGAGGCCGACAGGGCGGCAAACACGCCGCGCGAGACCATGACGCCATAATCGGCCGAGGCGCTCCAGGCGAGGCCGTCGAAATTGCCCAGCGCATCCACGCCCAGATCCACGCCCAGACCGAAGCGGTCGCGTTCAGACAAGACGTTCTCGGCCAGGGTCACGCGGGCATAACCACCGGTGATGAGGGAGGAATCCACGTCGCGCATACGATCGACAATCTCGTCCTCCACATCGTCACGGCCGCCCGACCAGCGCACATAGGCGCCCAGCTCCCACGGTCCGTTTTCATAAAGGCTGGCCGCCAGCCCCGGCCCCTGCGTGCGGAAGGACACGCCAGCGAGTTCAAACCGCGCCGCACCGAAAGGAATGACGCGATAATCATCCGACCCGGCATAGTCCGGCAGCATGGCCGCGCCGGCTGCGACATAATTTCGCGGCAGGGGGCTGGACTGGGAGCCTTCCGCCATCTGAGCCAGGGCGGCGCCCGGGGCGACACACGCGGCGATCATCAAACCCGTTGCTGCGAATAGAGATTTTTTCATTCCGTCCCCCTCAAGGCATCTGGCTGACCAAGCTAGACCAGCCTCGCATCAGAACAAGCGGAGCCATACGATTTCTTTACCTCAAAAGGGTAAGAAGGCCTCATGAAAACCTTGCGTCACATACTCGGGCTCTGCGCCCTGTGCGGCCTTCTGGTCTCTGCGCCCGCCTACGCCCTTGGCGGCGGCGGCGGTGGAGGGGGCGGCGGAAGCGGCGGGCATGGCGCCCCCTCCGAACCCGCTCCCGAAGAATCCATGGGCCGGTCTCTGACCCATGCGACGAGCTATGTGCGCATGGAGCCTGTGCGCGCCTCGGTGCAAGCGGATTTCCGCATGCGGGGCCTGTTGCAGGTCGGCCTGGCGCTCGACGCGCCTCACAGCCGGACCCGGCAGGTGATCGCCGAACGCCAGATCTGGCTTCGCGACGCCTATTCCCAGGCCATGCTGCTGTATTCGGGCCGGATGTATCGCTGGGGCCAAATCCCGGACGCCGACGTGATCGCCCGCCTGTTGCAGGAAGAAACCGATCGCGTGATCGGCCCGGGTCAGGCGACGGTCGTGCTCGACACCGTCATCATTCACGCCACCTGACCTGACCGTCAGACTCTAGCCCTTGTTCAGGACCGCAGCGCGCTCCTCGATGAATTGCGCCAGCTCGAGATCGAGCTTGGTGACGCCATCGGCATCATGGGTCGATAAGGTGATGTCCACCGTGTTGTAGACATTGAACCATTCCGGGTGATGGTCCATCTGCTCGGCCTTCATCGCCACCTGGGTCATCAGGGCGAAGGCGCTCTTGAAGTCATCAAACTTGAAGACCTTGCGCACCGCATCGCGGTTCTCGACCGCCTCCCAGCCTGAAAGCTGATTGATCAGGGCTTGTGCGCCAATTTTGTCCGCCATCATGTCCTCCTGAGTTTCTGGCCTGCAAGCTGGCCGCAAACCGCTTGCGCTTCAAGGCCATCCCCCTGCGTTTACTAAAAATGAGGGGGTGCGGGTGTAGAGTTCAGGCTCTGATTGTAATCCACGGAGGCGGACATGACCCGCTATCTGGTGTCTGAAGAAAATCCGTCCGGCCGCAAGCTGGAAGACATCCTGCTCGAACTCCGCGCCGACGTGCTCCTGCGCTGCACCAAGATCTCTCATGATCTGCGTCCTGAAGCGCTGCATGTGCTGGCCAACAACGTCAAAGTGCTCGAGCATCTGACCGAGGCCATCGAGCTGGCCCAGGACAGCTCTCACCTGCTCAATCGCGCCTTCGGCCCCAGCCAGGCCGACAAGGGCGGCCCGCCGCGCATCGGCGAAGCCTAGGCGCTCTCCCATTCCGAACGCACGTCCGGGCTGGCCTCTGCGCCGGCCCGTTTCGCCTTTTCAGCGTCAAACCGGACAGGATCGAGCTGCGCGAGCGCCCAGATCGCCGCGCCGCGCACGAGCTCTGACGGGTCATCCAGCAGGTCCGCGGCTTGGTCCGCCAGTGCTGGATTCTCGCTATTGCCCAGCGCAATCAGCACATTCCGGACGAAGCGGTCCCGCCCGATCCTCTTGATGGGCGAGCCGCGAAAGAACTCCCGAAAGGCCATGTCATCGAGCCTCGCCAGTTCCGAGAGCTTCGGTCCGGTCAACGCCTCACGCGGGTGAAACGCGGCTTCCGCGCTGGCTTGCGCAAACTTGTTCCACGGGCACACGGCCAGGCAATCGTCACAGCCATAGATCCGGTTGCCCATGGGCTTGCGGAACTCGACCGGAATCGGGCCCTTGTTCTCGATGGTCAGATAAGAGATGCAGCGCCGCGCATCGATCTGGTAAGGGGCCGGGAAGGCCTTTGTCGGACAGATATCCAGGCACGCCCGGCACGAGCCGCAATGATCGGTCTCCGGCGCATCCGGCTCCAGCTCAGCCGCGGTCAGCATTACGCCCAGAAACAGCCAACTGCCATGGCTGCGGCTGACGAGATTGGTGTGCTTGCCCTGCCAGCCGAGGCCGGATTTGTGCGCCAGCGGCTTTTCCATCAGGGGGGCGGTGTCCACGAACACTTTCACCTCGGCCCCGGTCTCGCGGTGAAACGCGCCGGCGAAGCGCTTCAGGCGCTTCTTGAGAACGTCGTGATAATCCTTGTTCTGCGCATAGACGCTGATTGCGGCCTCGTCGCGCCGCTCAAGGATCGCCAGCGGATCGTGCTCGGGGCCGTAATCAAGGCCCACCACAACCGCCGATTTCGCGTCCGGCCACATGGCCGTGGGATGGGACCGCCGATCCAGCGTGTCTTCCATCCACGCCATATCGCCATGTCGCCCCTCGCCAACGAACTCTTTCAGCCGCGCGCCCGCCTCCCAGGGTTCATCCGCGCGGGTGACGCGCACGACGGAAAAGCCGGCCTCCAGCGCCAGCGCCTTGACCCGCTCGGCCTGGGCTTCAGGCGCAGACATGGCTAGAAATCCAGATCCTGATAGCCGTCCACGGGCGGGCAGCCCGGCAGGCGGTCCGCCAGAATGGCGCGGAAGGAGGGACGGCACTTGATGCGCTGATACCAGGCCTTGGCGGCCGGGAAGTCCTCCCAGGGCACATCCCCGAGATAGTCGATGCAGGACAGGTGCGCCGCGGCGACGAGATCGGCCAGCGTAAAGCGCGGCCCGGCCAGACCGTCGCGCTGATCAAGCAGCCCGCACATATAGTCGAGATGCCAGCGCAGCATGTCGCGTCCGATGCGGATCGCCTCCATATCCGGCGCGCCGAGCGACTGCACGCGCTTTTCGAGCTTTTCGTGCAAGAGGTAGGCGTTCACCTCGGCGGTGAACTTCACATCGAACCAGGCTGCAAGCCGCCGCGCCTCGGCGCGATCCGCCGGACCGCCGGGCAGAAGCGCTGGCTCGGGGTGGGTTTCCTCAAGATACTCCAGGATCGCGCGGGTCTCGCACAGGGCGGTGCGGCCCTTTTCGGTCTCTTCCACCAGAACCGGCGGCAAGCCGGTGGGATTGAGCGCGACAAGGTCGTCCGGCATATCCCAGAAGCGTTGGTACTCGACCTCGAAATCGAGCTTCTTCTCGGCAAGCGCGAGACGGACCTGTCGGGACCAGGGATCAAGAGGCCAATGGTGCAAGATACGCATGGCCCCACCCTAACCGTGTTCGGCGAACGGCTTAAGCCGGTTCATCTGCTGGACCTGCACTCGAGGCGCCGTCCTTGCCGAAATAGGCGTTGCCATGGGGCGCCGCCCGGCCCTTGGGATCGGGATGGATCAGCACATCCGCCGCCGGATAGGCCGCCATCACCCGCGCTTCCGCCGCCACTAGGATGGCATGGGCCCGGGTCAGGGTGAGATCAGGATCGAGCTCCATATGCATCTGGATATGGATGAAGGGCCCAGAGGCGCGCGTGCGCAACTGATGCACGCCCAGAACCCGCGGATCATCCTCGGCGAGCGCAATGATCTGTTCGCGCTCCTCATCGGGCAATTCGCGATCCATCAGGGCGGAAATGGCGTCACGCCCTACGGTAAAGGCCGTCCAGAACAACCACAGCACCACGACGAAGCCCATGATCGGGTCGGCGCGTTCGATCCCCACCAGCGCCAGCACCAGACCGCCCACGACCACCATGTTCGAGCTGAGATCGGCGAAATAGTGCGCCCGGTCGCCCGTGACCGCCAGCGAGCCGGTCTGCTTGACAGCCCGGGTCTGCGCCCAGACCAGCCCCAGGGTCAGCGCGATCGAGAGCGCCATGACCGACAGGGCGATGGCGCCGGCCTCCAGCGGCTGGGGATTGGTGAAACGGTTCCAGGATTCGTGGATCAGATAGCCCGCCGACAGCGCCACCAGCAGAGCCTGCAGAAGGCTCGCCAGGGCTTCCGCCTTGCCATGCCCATAGCGATGCTCGGCGTCCGCCGGGCTGGAAGCGTAACGCACCGCGAAGAAGGTCGTCAGCGAGGCCACCAGATCCAGCGAGGAATCCGCCAGAGACGCCAGCATCGCGACCGAGCCGGACAGGATCCAGGAGACGAGCTTCGCCACGACCAGCGTCGCCGCCACCATGACCGAGAGCCGGGTGACCCGACCGGTGATCTTGCGGGCGTCTTCAGGGGCGAGCTTGCCCGGCCCGGCCTCCAGAGCGTCATGCGCCATGGCTGACTTCCATCATGTGTTGTCCAAACGGCATTGCCTCTTGGCGATCGCATCAATCGCGCGCACTCTGCCGCCGTACCAGCGGGGGGAAAGTGACGCCATGGGCCTTCTTCATCTCATTATTCTGGCGATCGTCCAAGGGATCACAGAGTTTCTCCCCATCTCATCCTCGGCGCATCTCATCCTCGCCCCGCAAGTGCTGGGGGATGCGGACCAGGGCCCGCTCATAGACGTCATGGCGCATCTGGGCACGCTCTTCGCCGTGCTGGTCTATTTCCGCGCTGACGTGGTGAATGTGGCGACCGGCAAGCTCGCGCTCCTCAAGGGCCAGATCACGCCCGGCGGCAAGCTGGCGCTGCTGATCGCCCTCGCCACCCCGCCCGTGCTGATCGCCGGCGGCGGACTTTACATTTCCGGCATGGCGGATGCGCTGCGTTCGCCGCTGGTGATCGCCTGGGCGACGCTGATCCTGGCGGTTCCGCTCTGGCTGGCGGACCATTTCGGCAAGCAGACCGTGACCACCGAGACCCTCAGCTGGCGCGGGGCCTTTCTGATCGGTGTGGCGCAAATGGTCGCGCTCATCCCCGGTTCATCACGCTCGGGCGTCACCATGACCGCCGCCCGCGCGCTCGGCATGACCCGCAGCGAAGCGGCGCGGTTCTCCATGCTGATGGCCGTGCCGGTGATCGCCGCCTTCGGCCTGCTGGCGGTGATCGAGCTGGCGCGGGGGGCGGACACCGCCCATTCGCTGACCGACGGGCTGATCGTGGCGGCGCTGTCCTTTGTCGCCGCCCTCGCCTCGATCGCCGTGCTGATGCGCGTGGTGGACCGTCTGGGCTTCCTGCCCTTCGTGATCTACCGTCTGGGTCTGGCGGCGCTGCTGTTCTGGTGGGCGCTCTAGGCCCTAGCGCCCGCGACGGCGGCGGTCTCCGCCCATCACGTCCTCATCATCAAGGATGAACTGGCGCGGGCTGATGCGCACGCCGGTCTCGACCTCGGTCAGCTTCACTTCGGTGAGGCCGCCCATGGCGTCGACCGCATACCAGCCCGCCAGCGCCATGGTCTCGGGACCGGCGTCAGGGGTCGCGTCCTCAAAGACCAGCGTCAGCCGGCCCTGAACCTCTCCCTCCGGATCTTCCAGCGTCACGAACAGCCGCCCGTCATAGCGACCCGCATCCACCACAGCGCCAGACCCGGCGAGATCGAGATCGTCCTCGAGCAGGAAACGCAGCGGCGTGGCGCCGATGGGCGCGCGATCAATCGTTTCCAGATCAAAGTCGGCGATCGCCACGGTCGACCCGTCCGCCACGACGAGCACCGGATTGGGATCGTCATAGTCAAAGCGCGCCCTGCCCGGACGATCGATCTCCAGAACGCCGGCGGTCTCGGAATTGTCCGCGGCGATCTGCTCGAACCGGGCGCGGAGCGTATCGAGCCCTTCCAGCCAGGCCTGGGCGCGATCGGCGCCGGCTTCAGGCGTGATCTGACCCGGCGCCGTCTCGACGGCTTGCGCTTCAGGCAGCGGCTCAGCCAGGGCCTCGGCGGGCGCTTCGGTGTGCTGCTGGGCGCCGGAAATCAGCGTCAGCGCGGCGGAGAGGAGAAAAGCTGTCGTGTTCATGGGTCCTGTCTAGACCGGGATTTGGGCGTGAGAAAGGCCAAGTCATTCATCTTCGCGACAGACTTCAGCGGCCAGCGCTTGCCCTCCGAGAGCGGTTCGGGCTTGATGCCGCTCCCCTGTCCACGCGCCAGCCTCGTGAGTCCTCATGTCCATCGCCCAGTTGCTCGCCCATCATGACCCGGCCCTCACCACATTCGAGCTGGATGTGCCGGATCAGTGGAAACAGGGCCGCACCGTCTATGGCGGGCTGTCATCGGGCCTGTGTCTGCAGGCGGCCCTGCCCCATGCCAACGGACGCCCTCTGCGCAGCGCCATGATCAATTTCGTCGGCCCCAGCGCCGGCCTGCTGACAGTGGAAGCGGAAAAGCTGCGCGAGGGCCGCACCGCCTGCTCCGTGCGGGCGCGGTTGTCGGGCGAGGCCGGGATCGGCGTGGAGACGGTGTTCACCTTCGCGGGTGAACGGGAGTCCGCCTATCAGATGAACGCGCCGCGCATGCCCGAGCGCGCGACAGCGCCCGATGCGGGAACCGAGACGCTCACCTTCCCGGACGGCGCCCCGGTGTTCACCCGCAATTTCGAGTTCGTCTGGGCGGGCGGCGGCGTGCCCTTCACCCAGAGCGAGAAGCCGGTCATCCGCATGTGGGTGCGCCATGCCGATCCGGCGGCGCGAGACATGTCGATAGCGCTGCTGACGCTCGGCGACGCGCTCGCTCCGGCGCTGGCGCCGCTTCTGAGCGCGCCGACGCCCTTGTCCTCGATGACCTGGATGGTGGATTTTCTCACCGATGAACCCAGAACACGTGACGGCTGGTGGCTCCTGGAAAGCCGCGCCGACCATGTGCGCGGCGGTTTTTCGACCCAGGACATGACGATCTGGAACACCAACGGCGAATGCGTCGCCAAGGGCCGGCAGATGGTGACCGTCTTCGGCTAGAGGCCAAGCTGGCCAGAGCCCGACCCGCGCCCTATTTTGTCCGGCATGGAACGGCGTCGGCTCATAGAAACCTGGCCTGCAGACCATACCGCACCCCCGCTTTCGGAGGGCGAGGCGCTGTTCATGGATGCGCAGGTCCGCCCCAATCGCTCCCTGCCCAATCCCGGTTTCATCGCCCTGATGATCGCCATGGGCGTGATCAGCTTTTCCGCCGGCATCGCGTTCATGGCCATGGGCGCCTGGCCGGTGATGGGCTTTTTCGGCCTCGACGTCCTCCTGATCTGGATCGGCTTCATGCTCTCCTATCGGGACGGACGTCGCATGGAATCCATCAAGATCACCCGCGAGGAAATCCGCGTCATCCGCCGTTTCCCCACCGGCCATCTCATCCAGTTCGTCCTGCCCAGCGCCTGGACGCGCGTCATTGTCGAGGGTGAGGGCGAACCCGATGTCCAGACCCGCCTGACCGCCATGGGCAAGAGCCTGATTGTCGGCAGCTGGCTGTCGCCCCGAGAACGCGAGAGCCTCGCTGACGCCATCCGTGACGCTCTTGAGACCGCGCGCCGGGCGCGGGGTCCGCAATGGGCGCAAGAATCAGGTGGCGGGGCCTGACGGCGCGCGGCAGGGTGCGCTCATGACCGCTGACCTCGATACGCTCTCTCCGGCAGACCGGCTGAAAATCCGCGCCAGCGATTATGATCGCGTGGTCGCCGCGCTCGACTTCCTGTCCGAGCACTGGCGCGAGCAGCCTGATCTTGCGGCCGCGGCGAAAGCGGCGGGCCTGTCACCGCATCATTTCCAACGGGTCTTCACCCGCTGGACCGGCGCCAGCCCGAAAAAACTCGTTCAGGCGCTGACCCACGCCAGCGCCCGCAAGCTGCTGGTGGACGGGGCGAGCGTGCTCGACGCCGCGCTGGAGACCGGCCTGTCCGGTCCCTCGCGCCTGCATGACATCTTCATCGCCGAGGAAGCGGCGACCCCTGGCGATGTGAAATCCGGCGGGTCCGGGCTCGATTTTCGCTATGGCTTCGCACCCTCCCCTTTCGGCGTTGCGGTGTTCGTGATCGCGCCGCGCGGACTGTCCGGGCTCGCCTTCTGCAGTCGCGGCGAGGAGGACGACGCCTTTCAGGACCTCGCCCGGCGCTTTCCTCAGGCGCAATATGCGCGTGATGATGCGCTCGCGTCCGACTGGGCCGGGCGAGTGTTTGATGCGGCGGCGGGCGAAGCCTCCGTGCCGCTGGCGCTCTACGGCGCGCCCTTCCGGCGTCAGGTCTGGCGGGCGCTGCTGACCATCCCTGCCGCCTGCACGGTCAGCTATGGCGATATCGCCGCAGCCGCGGGCAAGGCGGGCGCGGCCCGGGCCACCGGCGCGGCTGTGGGCGCGAACCCGATCAGCTGGCTGATCCCCTGTCATCGCGTGCTCGCGGCGGATGGCCGCCTGACCGGCTATCACTGGGGTCTCGATCGTAAGCGCGCAATGCTCGCCTATGAGGCCGCGACGGGTTAAAAGCCGTCTCATGTTCGATCTGTCTCTCTTCATTCTCGGGGGCGTCTTCGTCCTCTTCATCCTGGCCTGCCTCGTACGCTGGTGGGTGTCCGTGCGCGGCCTGACCGAGGAAGCGCACGCGGAATACCAGACCCGCAAGGCGGAGAAGCCCGGCACCATCAAGGGTGTGAGCGAAGCCGAATTCATCCGTTTGTATGTCTCCTGCTTCCAGCCGCGCTGGACGCTCTACGCCGCCGCATCCGCCGGCGCCGCCATCCTCATCAGCCCCGTCGCGCTACTGGCGGTGCCCGCGCTCTATGATGTGATCTGGCGCATAAACGGCGCACCCGAATGGGGCGGACGCACGGGCTATGTCTTCATGTTCGCGCTGTTCTTCGGCGTGGTTTTCATCTGGGCGGCTTTCGCTGCGGTGATTGCGCGCCTACATCATCTGCGCGCCCCCGAACCCTTCAACCACGCTCTTGCCCGGGCCAGGGGCGAACCGATCGAAGACACGGGCTGGCGGCCGCGTCCCAAATGGGCGCGCAAGATCAAGATCGACTCCGCCCCCGCCGACACTGACAGCTGATCCTCTCACAAGGAGCGTTACATGCACTTCCTGCACACCATGGTGCGCGTCACCGATATCGACGCGTCGCTGAAATTCTATTGCGACGGCCTGGGCCTCAAAGAAGTGCGCCGCACCGACAATGAAGCCGGCCGCTTCACCCTGATCTTCCTCGCCAGCCGGGACGACATCGCCAAATCGGGCGTCATCGGGGAATCGAAAATCCTGCCCAAGGGCGCGCCGATGATCGAGCTGACCTATAACTGGGACCCTGAAACCTATGCGTCGGGGCGCAATTTCGGTCACATCGCCTATGAAGTGAAAGACATCTACGCCCTGTGCGGCCGCCTCGCCTCCATGGGCTATGTCATTCACCGTCCCCCGCGGGATGGCCGCATGGCCTTTGTCAAAAGCCCCGACGGCATCTCGGTCGAGCTTTTGCAGGAGGGCGAGGCGCTCGAACCGTCAGAGCCCTGGGCCAGCATGGAAAACACCGGCAGCTGGTAAGATGTCCAACCCTCAAAGGCCCGCTCGCAAGGCGGGCCTTTTTGCTGGCCTCTTGACGGGAACAGATGTTCCGCTTATGTTCCTTCCTGTAAGGAGTGGACCATGGCGTATGCAACCAAATCTGCCGGATATGCCCGCAACGCTGGCAAGCGCTGGCGCGGAGAGGATGTGAAACTGCTCAAGGCTCTGGCCCGCCAGGGCGCCAGCCTGCGCCTGATCAGCCTGAAGCTCGGTCGCCCTGACAACGCCATCCGCGCCAAGGCGACCCATCTGGGCCTGGAACTCAAAGCCCCGGCTCCGGTCGTCGCGCCGCCGCCCAGCCGCACGCTGTCGCGCCTGCGCAGCCCGGCCCAGCGTCCCGATTTTGAAAGCCTGACGCGGCAGCCGGACCTGTTCGGCCACGCCTGACTTCAGGTAAAGCGGTTGAGCACCAGCTCCGCCGCCGCCGACCCGAACCAGGCCAGCACCGGAATGAAGCCGTATAGCGCCAGGCGCCGGGTCACCGGCGCCGAGATTGGCCAGACCGGCAGCTTCTCAAGCCAGTTTTCATAGGCGATCAGCTCTGACAGAGGCGCGCCGCCCGGCGCGCCTTTCAGGGCGGCGTCGCCGCTCGCAGTGATCTGTTCCCGCACCGACTGAAGCGCCGCATCGCGCACGGCCGAGCATTTGCGCACGACCGGCCCGATGGTAGAGGCGAACGCATAGCCCGATGCAATCAGCGCCAGCACCAGGGCGGTCGCCGAGATCGGAGCCGGCGTTGAATCCACAAAGAGCAGCAGGATGACCGCGGTCATCACCAGCCAGGCCAGAGCGCCGCGCAGGGCCAGACGGCCGAAGATCTGATTGCGCTCAAGATGTGCGAGATCGACCTGCAGATGGGTCTCCACAAGCTCCCGCATCTCGCGATCCTCATACCGGACCATATAGCCGCCGCGCGCCGCCAGTCCGAACACGACCGCATTCATGATCGCAAAGAAGGGCGAGATCGTGCTCCAGTATTCGGACCAGCTCAGATTGGGCGGATTGAGCAGCCAGAGATTGACCAGAACACCCCCCGCCGCGCCCGCCAGGAACGCCAGAAGCGAGCGCCAGGAATGCTTTCGCGACGGTCCTGTCGCCATCGCCTCGACCTGAAGGCGGCCTTTTTCATCCAGCACCGCTTTCAGTTGGGGCAAGGAGGCCTGCCATTGCCGCTGAGTGATCGCGGGCATGGTCGTGGCGACGCCGAAGATCAGACAGATCACCAGAGCCGCCCAGGCGGCGTTGTTGAAGCCGACGCTCCCGTTGGTCTGTTCGATGATGGGCTGGCCCACCTCGACCGAATAGAGAAGATAGAGGGCGTAGAGCAGGGCGCTGATCAGAATCCCGGTCAGAACCGGCGGCAAGGGCGACAGGCGATGCAGCCTCACTTCCAGATAGGGGCTGCGAGGGTCATCGGTCTGTTCAGTCACCCAGTACGTCCTGCATGGTGTAGAGGCCCGGCGCCTTGCCCTTGATCCAGCGCGCCGCTTCCAGCGCGCCCTGGGCGAAGATAAACCGGTCATACGCCTTGTGGGAAATGCTGACTTCCTCGAACGCGGACAGGAAACGGGCTTCGTGCTCGCCAACCACGCCGCCGCCGCGAATGGCGCTGAACCCGATCGCGCCGACCGGTCGATGGCCGTCCTGACGCGGGCGTGAGAACTGGGCCACATCCTCGAGCTCAACGCCCCGCGCCCTGGCGGCGGCTTCGCCAAGGCTCAGCGCTGTTCCGGACGGAGAATCGGCCTTGCGTTTGTGATGGGCTTCCACGATCTCGAGATCGAAATGATCGTCCGCCAGCGCCCGGGCGGCTTGCGACACAAGGCGTTCGACGAGCGCAACGCCAAGCGAGAAATTGCTGGCCTGCAGGACCGGGATCGTTTCGGCGGCGTGCTCCAGAGCCGCCTGCTGATCCTTGTCGAGGCCGGTCACGCCGGTGACCAGCGCGCGATTGCCCATGGCGGCGAGGCGCGGCGCGATGGCGCTCGTCACCTTGGGCAAGGAGGCATCGATCAGGACATCCGCCTGATCCGCCGTCTGCTCGAGGGAAACGACGGTCTCGATCCCGAGAAAGCCCGCCGAGCAGAGCTCTCCGAGGTCAGCGCCCAGATTGGCCGAATCCGAGCTGACCATTCCGCCCACCAGCGACAGGTCGCTGGCGCGAATGACCTCGGTGGCGATCGCCCGACCGAGCCGACCCGAAATGCCCGTAACGGCGATATGAATGCTGGATCCCGACATGACGCCCCTCACAACCTGACGCTTTGTCATCGCGCCTTTAGGTGAAAAAAGCGTAAGTCCCGCAGGCGGGACGCCCGTCAGGCGTCGGGGCGCTGGCCGTGCTCGTCATCCCCGCTGATATCATCCCAGAAGCGTTTGACCTTGTTGAAGAAGCCATCGCTCTCGGGATTGCAGCCCGCGCCGGAAATCTCGCAGAACTCGCGCAGGATCTCCTTCTGGCGCTCGGTCATCTTGCGCGGGGTCTCCACAAACAGCTCCACATACATGTCGCCGCGGGCGCCGCCGCCATTGAGCTTGACCATGCCCTTGTTGCGCAGGCGCATGCGTTCGCCGGTCTGCGCGCCTTCGGGGATGCGGATCTTGACCTTGCCGCCATCAATGGTCGGCGCGTCGATCTCCCCGCCCAGCGCCGCCGTCACCATGGAGACCGGCGCCCGGCAATACAGGTTCGGTCCATCGCGTTCAAACAGGTCATGATGGCCGACCGAGACGAAGATATAGAGATCGCCCTTGGGCCCGCCGCGCGCACCGGCTTCACCTTCACCGGCCAGGCGGATGCGCATGCCGTCCTCGACCCCTGCCGGGATCTGCACGCGCAGATCGCGCGTCTTGCGCACCCGGCCCGCGCCATCGCATTCCTGACAGGGCGTTTCGACATAGGAGCCGCGCCCGCCGCAGGTCGGACAGGTCTGTTCCATGGTGAAGAAGCCCTGGGTGCGCCGGATACGACCTGCGCCCGCACAGGTTTCACACGTGGTCACGCCGGTGCCCGGCTCGGCGCCGTCGCCCTCACAGCGTTCACAGGTGACGGTGGTGGGCACGCGGATATTCGCGTCCTTGCCGTGATAGGCTTCCTCGAGGCTGATCTGCATGTCATAGCGCAGGTCCGAGCCTCGCGAAGGTCCGGACCGCCGTCCGCCGCCGCGACGCCCGCCGCCCATGCCGAAGGCGTCGCCAAACACCTGCTCGAAGATATCCGCAAAATCCGCCGCGCCCGCGCCGCCGCCGAACGGGTGGCCGCCGCCAGCGCCGCCCTGCTGGAAGGCTGCGTGGCCCATCCGGTCATAGGCGGCGCGCTTGTCCGCATCTGACAGAATGGCGTAGGCCTCGCCGACTTCCTTGAACTTGGCTTCGGCTTCGGCGTCATCAGGGTTCTGGTCGGGATGGTATTTCATCGCCAGCTTGCGATAGGCGGACTTGATCGCCTTCGCGTCGGCATCCTTGGCGACGCCCAGAACCTCATAATAATCGCGTTTGCTCATGCGTGCGGTCCGGTGTTTGGAGTTTCAGCCTGAAGCAACACGGCCCCGCCCCTGATGCGGGACGGGGCCGCGCGCCTCGTCTGGTCAAGCGTTAGGCGCTTTTCTTGTCGTCGTCGTCGTCGCTCACCTCGGTGAACTCGGCGTCGACCACGCCTTCCTCGGCTTCGGAATCCGCTTTCGCAGCGGCTTCCCCGCCATCGGCCTGCTGGGCGGCGTACATGGCCTCGCCCAGCTTCATGGCCGCCTGCATCAGGGCCTGGGTCTTCTGCTGGATCGCTTCAGGGTCTTCACCCTCCTTGACGCCTTCCAGCTCCTTGATCGCATCCTCGATCGCGGACTTGTCCTCGGCCGACACCTTGTCGCCGAACTCCTCGACCTGTTTCTGGGTCTGGTGGATCAGCGCTTCAGCATTGTTCTTCGCATCCACGAGCTCACGGCGCTTCTTGTCCGCGTCGGCGTTCGCCTCGGCGTCCTTGACCATTTGCTCGATATCGCTGTCGGACAGACCGCCAGAGGCCTGGATGCGGATCGCCTGTTCCTTGCCGGTGGCCTGGTCCTTGGCGGACACATTCACAAGGCCGTTGGCGTCGATATCGAAGGTCACCTCGATCTGCGGCATGCCGCGCGGCGCCGGCGGAATGCCCACAAGGTCGAACTGGCCCAGCAGCTTGTTGTCCGCCGCCATCTCGCGCTCGCCCTGAAAGACCCGGATCGTCACAGCGGTCTGATTGTCGTCCGCGGTGGAGAAGGTCTGGGACTTCTTGGTCGGGATGGTCGTGTTGCGGTCGATGAGACGGGTGAACACGCCGCCCAGGGTCTCGATGCCGAGGCTCAGCGGGGTGACGTCCAGCAGCAGCACGTCCTTCACATCGCCCTGCAGCACGCCGGCCTGGATGGCGGCGCCCATGGCGACCACTTCATCCGGGTTCACGCCCTTGTGCGGGTCGCGACCGAAGAAGCCTTTCACCGCTTCCTGGACCTTGGGCATGCGGGTCATGCCGCCCACCAGCACCACATCGTCGATCTCGGACGCCGAGATGCCCGCATCCTTGAGCGCGTTCTTGCACGGCTCGATGGTGCGCTTGATCAGGTCGTCCACCAGGCTTTCCAGCTTGGCGCGGGAGAGCTTCATGTTCAGGTGTTTCGGACCGGAGGCGTCGGCGGTGATGAAGGGCAGGTTCACTTCATAGGACGAGGCGGAAGACAGCTCTTTCTTGGCCTTCTCCGCTTCCTCTTTCAGACGCTGCAGGGCCAGCTTGTCCTGGCGCAGGTCGATCGAGGTTTCCTTTTTGAACTCGTCTGCGAGGTATTCGACGATACGCATGTCGAAATCTTCGCCGCCCAGGAAGGTATCGCCATTGGTGGCTTTCACTTCAAAGACGCCATCGCCGATTTCCAGCACGGACACGTCGAAGGTGCCGCCGCCGAGGTCGTAGACGACGATGGTGCGGTTATCGCCCTTGTCGAGGCCGTAAGCGAGCGCAGCCGCGGTCGGCTCGTTGATGATGCGCAGAACTTCCAGACCCGCGATCTTGCCCGCATCCTTGGTCGCCTGGCGCTGGGCGTCGTTGAAGTA
>NZ_DJIQ01000002.1:0-34722 GCF_002433705.1 Oceanicaulis sp. UBA6590 | reverse complement strand
GTCGTTGAAGTAGGCCGGGACGGTGATGACGGCTTTTTCAACTTTCGAACCCAGATAGCTCTCGGCGGTTTCCTTCATTTTCTGAAGGATGAAGGCGGAAATCTCGCTCGGCGCGTACTTCTTGTCGCGGCCTTGCACCCAGGCGTCGCCATTGGGGCCCTCGGTGATGGTGTAGGGCACCATGTCAACGTCTTTCTTCACGGTCGGATCGCTCATGGTCCGGCCGATCAGGCGCTTGATGGCGAAGAAGGTGTGGTCCGGGTTGGTCACGGCCTGGCGCTTGGCGGGCTGGCCGATCAGGCGCTCGCCGTCTTCCGTGAAGGCGACCACGGACGGGGTGGTCCGCATGCCCTCTGCGTTCTCGATCACTTTCGCCTGGTCACCGTCCATGACGGCGACGCAGGAGTTGGTGGTCCCAAGGTCGATCCCGATAACTTTGCTCATCGCGTGCGTCTCTCCTGTTTAGCGGCGGGGCGGGGCGGTGGTGAGAAGCCCGAAGCGCTTCCCTCTCGCCGGGAGCCGCCCCCCTATTGGCTCGCGTTCAAAATTTCAACAATTTGGTCTTCAAGCGACTGCTCTCCGACCCGTTCGATCGTCTTCACTTTCACGACTTTGTGAAAAGCCATGCGTGTCATGGGGCGATTTAGGAAGGCGGGTGCGGGGACGCAAGGGCTGCTTACGCATTCAGGCGGTTATGCCGCCATATCCGGTGCAGTGAGAGCGCAACGCCGAGTATGAAGGGCGGCGTGAAGATGATCGGCGTACGGCGCGCCACGGCTTCAGGCAGAAACAACAGGTCGCGCACCCAGATGTCATCAGGCGCGTCCGACAGGGCGCGAGCCCAGCTCTGGAAAATGCAATCGCCGTCATTGAGAAGCAGGCCCAGGCCAATCAGCACGGGAAGACCGATGAAGACCGGCAAGGCGCGGCCCCTGGCCGGTCAGCGCAAACCGCCAGGTTCCGAGGATGCAGAGCACCGCCAGGGCATAGATCAGGGAATGCGCGACCTGCAGGACCAGAAGCATGGCGAGACCTAACGGGTCTCTACCTGCGGATAGGGCATGATCTCGTCCAGCGGCCGGGTGCGCCCGTCCGCCTCGACGATGCGGACATGCTTGCGCTTGAGCGCGCGCGGTTCGGGCACGCCGCAGGAATGGGCGATCATCTCCACATCCTTGATCATGGCCTTGGCGTATTCCGCGGCCTTCACCGACTTTTCTTTGGGCTGGAGCCCGCGCTGGAGCGATTTCTTGTGGGTGGTGACGCCCGTCGGGCAGGTGTTCTTGTCGCATTTGAGCGACTGGATGCAGCCGATCGAGAACATGAAGCCGCGCGCGGACACCACCGCATCGGCGCCCACCGCCAGCGCCCAGGCGACGCCGGCCGGGGTGATCATCTTGCCCGAGACAATCAGGCGGATGCGGTCCTTGAGCCCCTTGCGGATGAGGATGTCGCATACGAGCGGCAGGGCTTCACGCACGGTCAGGCCCACATTGTCCATCAGCGGCATGGGCGCAGCCCCGGTGCCGCCATCCGCGGAATCGATCGTGATGAAGTCCGGCGCGCTCTCGATGCCGCGTTCCCAGATCTCGTCGCACAGCTCCTCCAGCCAGCCATAGGCGCCGATCACCGTCTTGATGCCGGCAGGCTTGCCGGTGACGCTGCGCACATGGGCGATAAAGTCCAGCAAGGAGCCATTGTCGAAGATTTCAGGGTGGCGGTTGGGCGAAATGGAATCCCGCCCCTGTTCGATGCCGCGGATTTTCGCAATCTCACGCGTCACCTTCTCGCCGGGCAACAGGCCGCCCTTGCCCGGCTTGGCGCCCTGGGCGAGCTTGACCTCGAACATGCGCACCTGCTCGTGAGCGGCGATCTCGCGCAGCTTGTCATCCGACATCAGGCCCGCCTTGTCGCGCACGCCGTACTTGGCCGTGCCGATCTGGAAGACGATGTCCCCGCCCCCTTCCAGATGCATCGGGCTCAGCCCGCCCTCGCCGGTATTCATCCAGATTCCCGCCTTCGCCGCGCCCAGCGACAGCGCCCGCACGGCGGGTTTTGAGAGAGCGCCATAACTCATTCCGGAAATATTGAAGACCGAGCGGGCATGATACGGCTTTTCGCAATAGGGGCCGAACTCGCACGGCTGGGTCTCGGCCACATCCTGTTCCAGCACCGGATAGGCGCAATTGACGAACAGCACTGTTCCGGGCGGGGTCAGAAGCTTGGTCGACCCGAAGGGTATGATGTTGCCCGTGCCCCTGGACATGCGCGCCACGGCTTCACGCTCGGCGCGGTTGAAGGGCATTTCCTCGCGATCCAGGGCGAACATGTAGGCGCGGAAGAACTCGCCGAGCTTGATGAAGAGCGACCGGAACCGCCCGACGACCGGATAATTGCGGCGCACCGCATCGGCGGTCTGGGTGCGGTCAGCCAGCCATATCAGGACAATCAGGGCGGCAAAGAGCCCCACCAGCAGGATGAAGAGCTGCGCCATCACCCCCAGAACATCAAGCGCCCAGGACGGAACCATATCTAATCCCCTATAGTTGCGGTCGTGAGCCTATCGGGTTCAACGATAATGCTGAACCATGCTGGCGGCTATGTGAAAGCGTGTGATGACTCCATGATCGAAACGGCGGACGGCTTCAGACTGCTCAGCGGTCATTTTGACCGGCAGGCGCAATCGCGTCTCGCCGCCGAAGTGCTGGACCGGGTCGCGCGATCGCCATTGTATCAGCCCGCCATGCCGCGCACCGGCAAACCGCTGAGCGTGCAGATGACCAATCTCGGTCCGCTGGGCTGGATGACCGACAAGGACGGCGGATACCGCTATCAGGAACACCATCCCGTGACAGGCGCGCCCTGGCCCGACATGCCCGAGGCGCTTCTCAAGCTGTGGCGTGAGGTGTCGGGCTGGCCCGATCCGCCCCAGGCCTGCCTTGTGAACTGGTACGGGCCGGACGCCCGGATGGGTCTTCATGTGGATGCCGATGAGGATGCGCAGGACGCGCCCGTCGTTTCGGTGTCCCTGGGCGACAGCGCGCGTTTCCGGCTCGGCGGTCCGGATCGCAAGGGTCCGACGCGCTCTGTGCGCCTCAATTCAGGCGATGTGGTCGTGCTGGGCGGCCGGAGCCGCCGGTTTCACCATGGCGTGGACCGGATCTTCGCCGGCAGCTCGACGCTGCTGCCTGAAGACTGGCGTCCGGGACGATTGAACCTGACTCTCAGACGGGTCCGGAACTAAATTTTCAAAGTTTCACGCTGTGGCCTTTTTTCCGCCTCGGTCTGAAACAAACTTCGGTGTTAAGCGTTTTTGCTGTGAGGCGCGCCAAAGCGTCATCAAGGGAGACTGGGTATGAAAAAGATTCTGATCACCATGATCGCCGCTGCGCCGCTGGCTCTGAGCGCCTGCGCCACCAACCAGGGCGTCCAGGGCGCCGGGATCGGCGCCGGCGTTGGCGCCGTCGCCGGCGCTGTCATCGGCAACAATGTGGGCTCGGGCAACGCCGAGACCGGCGCGCTGATCGGCGCGGGCGTCGGCGCCGCCGCCGGCGCAGCCTATGGCTGCTCGCGTCCGGGCGGTTGCGGCCATAACGCCAATAATCCGAACCATTCCGAACTGGTCTATGACCAGTATTCCAACCGGTACTACTATACCGATTACCGGACTGGCGCGACATTCTGGCAGAATGGCGAGCCGCGCACCCGCGCGCCGCGTCGCTAGGCCTGCGCCAAATCCAGAGAGAAAAGGGCGGCTCGATGAGCCGCCCTTTTTGTCATGCGGCCCGGCCGGGCAATCCCCGTGGCCGGAAAACACAGTTCGTCTGGATTACAATCTTCTCATGAAATGAGTTTCACTTGCACTCACAGGCTGTGCTCCTAGCGTCCTCCCCGATCATTCATTCCGGGGGACGCCATGTATTCAAATATCCTGACCAGTCTGGCTCTGCTGGTCGCCACACCGTCTGCGTCACCTCAGCCTGAACTGGCGAACGCCTTGAGGTCCGAGATCGAGGCCATGCGGCGGTCTTATGACGTTTCCGGGCTCGCGGTCAGCGTGGTCGAGGGCGATCATGTCATCCTGTCTGAAGGCTTCGGGCGTTTTGAGGACGGCCCCGCAACCGAGGACTCCCGATGCGGACTGTTTTCCGCCACCAAGGCCCTGTCCGCTTTCACCCTCGCCTCGCTCGTAGAAGATGGCGCGATTGATCTGGATGCGCCTCTGGGCGAGCTGCTTGAGGAGAGCCCCGACATCTGGCGCGGTATCCCGCTCTGGCGGCTGTACAATCACACCAGCGGTCTCGCCATGATCGTCAACCGGGACGCTTTCGGCGACATTGTCGAGGACCCCGAAGCGGGCAATGCCGAAATCTACGAGATTGTCCGGGACCTGCCGCTCGATTTCGAGCCGGGCGCCCACTCCCGGTACCAGCAAAGCGGTTATGCGGTGGCTGAAATGATCGCCGAATCACGTTTGGGCCTGAGCTGGCCCGTGCTGATGGATCAGCATCTGACCGGTCCGGCCGGGGCCACGCACACCGTTCAGGAGGCGCTGGCGAGCGGCGCCAAATCGGTCCCCATGATCAGCTCGGCGGGCGGTTATCTGACGACCGCGTCCGATATGGCGCGCATCTTTCAGGCCCTGAACGCTGGCGATATCGCAGAGCGCGCCTTTCTGGCCGATCTGCTGTCGGATCCGCGCTTCGTCCAGGACGGATACGGGCTCGGCGTTATTCTTCAGGATGTCGCCGGCGAGCGGACCGTCGGGCATCGCGGCGGCGGCGCTCGGGCCAATCTGCGCTACGCCCCCGATGCGGGCCTTGGCGTGATGACCTGCACCGACCAGGTCGGCAATCGCGAACTGACCATTCATGTGGCCGACATGGTGATGCGCGCGCTTCTGACAGGGCAGGCGCCGCGCCCCCATATCGCCAGCCTGCTCTATGACTCAGAGGACCGCTCGGCGCAGGTCCTGGTCAGCCTGTTCGAGCAGGAGTGGCATGATCCCGATACCCGCTATGGCTTTGACGGCGCCGAAGCCGTCATCAATGCGATGGGCTATGACCGACTGGAAGCAGCTCCGGACGAGGCGCGGACGCTCTTCGCACTGAATGCCCGCACCTATCCGGACTCGGCGAATGTCTGGGATTCGCTGGCCGATGCGCAACTGGCGCTTGGCGAAAACGCCGCCGCGCTTGTGAGCATGCGGCGCGCGCTCAGCCTGCAGCCCGGAAATCCGTATTTCCAGAGCCGTGTCGCCGAGCACGCGCCGGATTAAGGCTCTGCCTAGGCGCTGACGTCCACGCCGCCGCCGGTTTCACCACCGCTTTCGGGCGGGGCGGCAGGGCCGGCGCTGACCACGACCATGGCGGCGCGCAGGGTGCGATCGCCGATCTTGTAGCCCGGCTGCATCACATGCGCGATCGCGCCCTTGGGCTGATCCGCCGGGATCTGTGCGGCGGCCTGGTGCAGGTTCGGATCAAGCGGATCGCCGGGGGCGGGCTCGACCTTCTTCACGCCATGGCGCTCCAGCGTGGAATGCAGACGACGCTCGGTCATCTCCACGCCCTCCAGCAGCGTCTGGAGCGCCTCGCCGGCCTGGGCCTTGGCCTCATCGCTGATCGAGGACAGGGCGCGTGACAGATTGTCGGCCACGTCCAGCATGTCGCGGGCAAAGCCGCTGACGGCGTAGGCGCGCGTGTCCTTCACCTCACGCTCGGCGCGCTTCTTGGTGTTTTCCATCTCCGCCAGCGCGCGCAGCAGCTGATCTCGCAGCTTGGCGGCTTCTGCAGCCGGGTCCGCCTCGTCGCTCGCGGGCGCGTCTTGTTCAACCTCGGCGGCCTGGGCCTCCTCGGCGTTGAGGTCAGCGTCTTCGGTTTCGGGGGTCTGGTTTTCGTTGCTCATGCGTGCGGTCATTCAAGGCTAGAGGGTTATCCGTCAACCCGGGAGAGTCACCCGGACGGGTGTTAGCGGGGGCTGGCCAGAAGACGGCCAACCAGTTGTGCGGTGTAATCCACAATGGGGATGATGCGGGCATAGTTCAAACGCGTGGGGCCGATTACCCCGATCGCGCCGATGATCTGGTTGTCCCGATTGCGATAGGGCGCGACGATCACCGACGAGCCCGAGAGCGAAAACAAGGGGTTTTCCGAACCGATGAACAGGCGAACGCCCTGGGCCTGCCGCGCCTCGTCCAGCAGGGACAACAGCCCTTCCTGACGCTCGATATCGTCAAACAGCATGCGGATGCGCTCGAGATCCTCCGCCGCCTCCACGCTTTCGAGAAGCCGTGACTGGCCGCGCACGATCAGGGTGCGCTGTTCGGGCCCCGCCCAGTCTGCAAGTCCGGCCTCCACCAGAGCCGAGGCGGCGCTGTCGAGCTGGGCCTGCTTGGCGGAGATTTCCTCGCGGATCGCGCTCAGCGCTTCTGACAGGGTCCGTCCGCGCAATCGCGCAGACAGGTAATTGCCCGCCTCGATCAGGGCCGCCGGCGGCAGGCCGGGCGGCGGACGCATCAGGCGGTTCTCGACATTGCCGTCCTCGGTGACCAGCACCGCCAGCACTTCAGTCGGAGACAGATTGACGAATTCCACATGGCGCAAGGGAGCGTCATGGGCCGGGCTCGCCACCAGCCCCGCCCCGCCCGCTAGGCCGGACAGGAGATTTGAGGCTTCGGTCAGCACATCCTCGGGGCGCTTGCCCACAGCGGATACGCGGCTGTCGATGGCGTGACGGTCATCGGCTTCAAGGTCGCCGAGCTGCAGCAGCCCGTCCACAAACAGGCGCAAACCGGCATGGGTGGGCATGCGCCCGGCCGAAACATGGGGCGAGGCCAGAAGGCCCGCCGCCGTCAGGTCGGCCAGCGTATTGCGGATCGAGGCGGGCGACAGGTTGAGGCCCGAGGTTTTCGACAGCGTGCGAGATCCCACCGGCTCTCCGGTGTCGAGATAGGTCTCCACCAGATCGCGAAAGATCGAGCGGGAGCGTTCATCGAGCGCCATCAGGCTTGAGGGTGAAGACGTCGAATGGGTCATGGCGCCTCAAGAGTTAGTGTCGCCCCTTCAGGAGCGCAATCGCCAAGATCGGGTGCAAAGCGCTTTGCGCGTCATGCCGGGCTCGGTTAACACAGGAGCCAAATCAGAACCTGGAGAACACCATGCGCCCTGAAGGCCGCCAACCTGACGCCCTGCGTCCGCTCAGCTTTGAAATGGGCTGGTCCCCCTATGCCGAGGGCTCGTGCCTGATCAGCTTTGGCAACACCAAGGTGCTGTGCACGGCCAGCGTCGAGGACAATGTGCCGCCCTGGCTGCGCGGTCAGGGCAAGGGCTGGGTGACCGGAGAGTATTCCATGCTGCCCCGCGCCACCCATCAGCGCACCCGCCGTGAAGTGCAATCGGGCAAGCCGTCCGGCCGCACGCAGGAAATCCAGCGCCTGATCGGTCGCTCCCTGCGCGCCGCCGTCGATCTCAAGGCGCTCGGCGAGCGCCAGATCGTGGTCGATTGCGATGTGCTGCAGGCCGATGGCGGCACCCGCACGGCGGCGATCACCGGCGCCTGGCTGGCGCTGAAAGCGGCCGTTTCGTATCTGATGGAAGAAGGCGTTCTCAAGGCCGATCCGGTCATCGCCCAGATCGCCGCGGTCTCCGCGGGCGTCGTCAATGGCGACTGCGTCCTTGATCTTGAGTATGAAGAGGATCGTGTCGCCGAGACCGACGCCAATTTCGTGCTCACCTCCACCGGCGGGGTGATCGAGGTTCAGGCCACGGCGGAAGACGCGCCGATGACCCAGGAGCAGTTCGACCAGATCTTCGCGCTCGCCCGCAAGGGCGTCTCTGATCTGTGCGCGGCCCAGCTCAAGGCGCTCGGTCAGTAATTCGGGGGTCAGGCGGGCGACCTAGTCGTCGTCCGCCTCGTCCTCATCGCCTTCTTCGAACACCAGAAGGTCGGCCGGCTGGCAATCGAGCTCCCGGCACAGCGCCTCGAGCGTCGAGAACCGGACGGCCTTGGCCTTTCCGGTTTTCAGGATCGACAGATTGGCCATGGTGATGCCGACGCGGTCGCACAGCTCGGTCAGCGACATCCGGCGGTCGAGCAGCATGCGGTCCAGGGTGACGCGAATGGGCATGAACTGATCCGCGCTCCCTTAAATCGTGAGTTTCTGTTCTTCACGCATGCGAGTGCCTTCGCGGAAAATTTCCGCCAAGACAAGCATGGCGAGCACAGCAAACCAGGCGCCCAGATTCAGGCTGAATTCGGGAACGACGCGCGCTCCGCCCTCGATGGGACGCCCCAGCAGGGTGATCATCAGGGACAGTACGCCATGCGCGCCGTAATGCAGGAGCTGATAGACGGCGATGCCGATGGCGATCGAGCGCAAATGATTGGAGTTCTCTTCCACAAACGGATCGCCGGCGATCAGGGTCGCCATGATGCGGCGCAGACGGTCGACCACGAAGGTCACCGCGGCCAGCGCCATGATCGCAAGGGGAAGCGCCAGAACCACATCCATCGCCAGGAACTGGCGGATGCTGGAGGGCAGATCCGAGCCAAAGCCCAGAAGGCGGTACAGACCGCCAAACACAATGACGACGATAATGAGACTGGCCAGTCCCAATACCGCCCAAAGCAGATAATAGACGATGTCGAGGAGGATCTTCAGCAGTGAGGCCAGCGATCCCTGACCAAGCGTCTTCATGCGTCCCCCAGGGCGTTGCTATTCGGACCTTCAGCCGGGCGGCGAGACGTCTTCCGCAAGGGGAGGAACGGCGCGTCTCGTCTCACCCGGCCTACGATCCGGACCTTCATTAGCCGACCATCGAGGTGATCGCTGCGGCCATGCCGGCGAAAACACCTGCGACCAGAGCCAGATTGATCACCATCGCGATAGCGCTGTGACCGGCATTGTTTTTGGACCTGACCATCTCATACTCTCCTAAGTCTCTTGTTTGACCAACCAGTTTCCGAAGCCGTTCCGATCCTTGAGCGCCGGGGGTCTTCGGTGCGGCCGGGGTGTTTCCCCCTCGCCACGAGTATCTATGTAGACCACGCCCTATCGCTTCGCAACAAAAAAATATCGAAAATCGATATGAATTTTTCGAAAGGCGATATGCGTCAATGACAGGACAGCCCGAAATGACCCTCTTTTCAGCAGCCCCCAAATGGGCGATTGCGAGCCATAACAAAGGCAAAATCAAAGAGATAGCCGAGCTGATCGCCCCCTATGGGCTGGCTGCCGAAGGGGCGGAATCCCTGGGTCTTCCAGAGCCTGAAGAGACTGAAAAAACTTTCACTGGCAATGCGCTTTTGAAGGCGCGCGCTGGCGCCGAGGCCTGCGGACTGGTCTCTCTGGCCGACGATTCCGGGCTGGAAGTCACCGCGCTCGACGGCGCGCCGGGCATCTATTCCGCGCGCTGGGCCGGAGAGCCGCGCGATTTCCACGCCGCCATGGAGAAAGTGCGCCGCGAACTCGAAGCGAGGAACGCCACCGATTACAGCGCCCGCTTCGTCTGCGCTCTGGCGCTCGCCCATCCCAATGGCGAGACCCGCGTCTATGAAGGCGAGGTGCGCGGCCAGCTCAGCTTCCCGCCGCGCGGCGAGAAGGGCTTCGGCTATGACCCGATCTTCATCCCCGACGGCCATGAGCTGACCTTTGCGGAGATGGATCCGGCGATAAAACACGCCATGAGCCATCGCGCCCATGCCTTCAGACTGCTGGTCGAGGATATCTTCGGCGCATGATGTCCGCCCCCGCCCGTCTCGGCCTTTATGTCCATTGGCCCTATTGCGCGCGCATCTGCCCGTATTGCGACTTCAACGTCTACAAGGCCGCCCATGCGCAGCCTGAGGCGCTATTGGACGCCATGCTGAGGGATCTGGCGCACTGGCGCGCGCGTTTGGGCGCGCGGCCGGTCCACAGCGTCCATTTTGGCGGCGGCACCCCGTCGCTGATGGAGCCCTCCGCCATTGCGGCCATTCTGGAGCAGGCTGACGCCCTGTTCGGCCTCGCCCCGGGCGCCGAGATCGGGCTCGAGGCCAATCCCATGGAGCATGAGCGCTTTGAAGGGATTGCGGCGGCCGGTGTGGAGCGCCTGTCGCTGGGCGTGCAGGCCCTTGATGATGACAGCCTCAAGGCGCTCGGCCGGGATCATGACGCCCGCACCGGTCTACAGGCGCTTGAGCGCGCACAATCCCTGTTCAAGCGCATCTCCCTTGATCTCATCTATGCGCGCGAGAACCAGACCCCGGAAGGCTGGCGTGCTGAACTTGAAACCGCGCTGGGCTTCGAAACCGGGCACATGTCGCTGTATCAGCTCACCATCGAGCCGGGCACGGCGTTCGCGCGCAAGCTCAAGCGCGGCGCGCTCACCCCGCCGCCTGACGATGCGGCGGCGGACATGTACGCCCTGACCCAGGATGTCTGCGCCAGCGCGGGCCTGCCCTCCTATGAGATTTCCAACCATGCCCGCAGCGCTGCCGACCAATCGGTGCATAACCGGCTCTACTGGGAAGGCGAGGACTGGATCGGCATTGGTCCTGGCGCGCACTCGCGCGTGGGGGCGCACGCGTCAGGCGGACGCGGCGGCGCGGCGGCCCATCGCCGCCCTGAACACTATATGGAAGGCGTTCTGTCTGGTGACGGCCATGAGCGCGAAACGCTGGACGCCGAAGCGGAATTCATCGAGCGCCTGCTAATGGGAATCCGACTGACAGGCAGCGGACTGGACGTCGCCCGGCTGCACGCCCTGACCGGGCTGTCGCCAGACGCCCAGGGGCTTGCGCGCATGACCGCCCAGGGGCTGATCAAGGCAGGCGACTCAGCACTTGTGCTGACCGAACGCGGCCGCGCCTTCGCCGACCATGTGGCCGAAACGCTGATCCCTGATTTCGGGGACTAGAACGCAGGCTCGTTCACCGGCTTGTCGGCATCGGTCTCGTCGGTCGGAACGGGCGGACCAAAGCGCTGCGGCGCCGGGTCCAGCACGCGGAAACCGCCGCCTCGCACCGTGTAGACGGCGAGCCCCCGCTCGATCGTCCCATCGGCGCGGAACCGGAACAGCCCGTCCACGCCCATGAAGCCATCCGGCGCGCCCAGCTGATCCGGGCCGTAACCGTTATCGGCCAGCAGCGCGGCCAGCGAGGCTGCATCATAGCCAAGGCCGGCGATCCGGGACGGCTCTGCGCCATAATACTGGGCATAGACGGTCTCGAACCGGGTGCGGGCTTCGGGATCCGGGCCGGCGAACCAGCCATTGGACAAGGCCGGTTCACGCGCCAGCGAGTTGTCGAGCCACTGGCCGGTGCCGATGAACTTCACCAGCAACGGATCAATGTCCTGATAGAGCAGGACCGGGGCCAGCATGCGTAGCTGATCGCCGCCTTCCGGCAGCAACACCACCTGGAAAGGAGAGGCAGGCGAGGGCGTCCAGTTCGCGCCGCTCATGGTCGCCGCTTCGGCCGGATCCAGTTCTTCAACGCCATAAGAGGCCAGACGCGCGGCGGCTTCGGTCATCGCAGACACGCCGCCATCATAGAACTGGCTCGAAACCAGGCCCGTATCGAAGGTGCGCTCGACAAGCCGCGTTTCCGCGTCTTCCTCGTCGGAGACCGGCTCCTCGATCATGACGGTTTCGGGCATCGGATACTCGCCCAGAAGGTCCAAGATCGTTTGCGCATAAGCCGACTGGGTGACCTGGCCATAGGCGGAAGCCGGCCCGATGAAGGCGAACCGGGTCGCGCCCAGAGCGCCCACATATTCAGTGACGCGCCGCACTTCCTCATCCGGCGGAAAGCTGAGCTGATAGACGCCGTCGCCGGCGACCGCGCTGGACGAGGACAGGCTGAGCAGGGGCACGTCCGCTTCCCGGGCGACTTCGCCCGCCGCTGCGACGGCCTGCTGGAACAGCGGGCCGATGATCAGGTCGGCGCCATCGGAAATCGCGGACTGGGCGGCGCGGCGGGCGGTGTCCGGCGAGCCGCCGGTATCCTTGGGCAGCAGGACCAGATTGGAGTCCGCACGCTCAAACACGGCAAGCTCTGCGGCGCGCAGCAATTGCGTGGCTTCATTGCGGGCGGCGGTCGAGGACGCGCTGAACGGCAGAAGCAGCGCCACGCGCACAATGTCGGGCTCTCCCTCGAGAAAGGCCGGCGTGTATCCGCGATCGGCAAGCTCGACAGGCAAGGTGGCGGGCGGCGGCGGGGCGCCGACCACAGGGCGGTCCGGAGCCGTCTGGATCGGGGTGGAGGGCGTTGACGCCGTACAGGCGCCCAGCACCAGCGCGCCGCCCAGAACAACCAGCCCTGCAAGGACTCGCGATGCACCCGTTTTGGATGTATTGTTTTCAACCATGACGGCCACCTTATCCCCCCGGCGAACGCTGACGCGGCCCGCCCCTGTCGGTGCAGAAGCTAACCGTCGACCGCGCAGGGGGCAAGCATGCGGACAGCGTGAGGCCGGACTGTGACGCAGGTCCGGGAACAGGCTGAACGCCGGGGGCGCCGAACCGAAGCCATCAGCGCGCTCTGGCTGCGTCTGAAGGGCTGGCGAATTCTCGACGAACGCGCCCGCACCGGGGTCGGAGAGCTTGATCTCGTCGCCCGGCGCGGCGGCGTTCTCGCTTTCATCGAGGTCAAGCACCGCCCCACCGTGGACGCCGCCCGTCTGGCCATAACCCCCAGACAACAGATGCGCCTGATCCGCGCCGCCAGCCTGTGGCGCAGCCGGCACGCCGGCGTCGATCATCTTCAGCCCCGATTTGATGTCATGCTCTGGCCTGCTCAGGGCTGGCCGCGTCATATTCAGGGCGCCTTCTCGCTGGAGCATCGAGACCTTGATCGCCTGATCTAGCGCCGCTGTCGGCGGTAACGCCCGGTTAACCGTTTTCTCACGCCCGTCAGCTAGTCAGGGGTCCGGTCCTCAGCCCGAAGAAAGGCGCCTGTCATGCCTCTGGTCCGCATTGTCCTTCTGACGACCCTCAGTCTCGCCCTGACGAGTTGCGCCGCCTTTCAGCCCGGTCGCTCGGTCGGGCGACAGATCGACGACTTCAATGCGTCCGTCTCCCTCAAATCCTCCATGCTGCGCGCGGAAGGCTATGCCCTGAACGGGGTGGATGTGGAGATCACCGAAGGCGTGGCGCTTCTGACCGGCCACGCGCCGCGCGCCGAGGACCGGGTCTATGCCGAATGCCTCGCCTGGTCGGTTCAGAGCGTAAGATCGGTGTCCAACGAGATCGAGGTCGGCGGACGGCGCGGCCTCGCCAATGCGACGCGTGATGGCTGGATCACCCAGCAGGTGCGCTCGCGACTTGCCGCTGACAGCGCCATTCGCAGTCTCAATTTCAACATCGAGACCCATTCCGGGGTGGTCTATCTGCTGGGCTTTGCGCGCGACAGCGCCGAAAGCGAACGCGCCGCCGCCCATGCCGCACTCGTGGACGGCGTGGAGCGCGTCGTGGTGCTGACCCGTTCCCCGGATGAAGCCGTCGACCTGCCCGCTCGCGGGGCGCAACAGGCCCGGGTCTGCGATCTGACGCCGGACGCGGCCGAATAGTTCGCGGCGGAAGTGTTAAGATTCAAACGATTGATAGCGCCCGCCTGGGGCGTGCTTGTCCATTTTTCCCCTGTGGGTTGACTGTTTGGCTTCATATATTCTATTAATGTTCCTGTTTTGACCGGCTCTGTTCCCGGCCTTGTGGATAACTCGCGTTAACCGTGTTTTTCGGCTGACCATGTTCATTGAATGAGGGCGCCATGGGTATTCGCACCTTCTCTGCCGCCTTTGACGGCGCCCAGGCGCGGCTCGTCGATGTTCAGGTCCAGATTGCCGGCGGCCTGCCCAATTTCATGATTGTCGGCCTTGCGGACAAGGCGGTGGCGGAAAGTCGTGAACGGGTCCGCGCCGCCTTCGCAGCCGTGGGGCTGTCCCTGCCGTCCAAGCGGCTGATCGTCAATCTGGCCCCCGCCGACCGGCCCAAAGAGGGCGCGCATTACGACCTGCCGATCGCGCTTGGGTTGATGGCGGCCATGGGCGTCCTGCCCACCGACATGCTGGCCGAGCATCTAGTCCTGGGCGAGCTGGGTCTGGACGGCGCGCTCGCGCCCTCGCCCGGGGCCCTGCCCGCCGCCATGCTGGCCCAGGAACAGGATCTGGGTTTCATCTGTCCGGAAAGCTGCGGTCCGGAAGCGGCCTGGGCAGGGGGCGAACTGCCCATCCTCGCGCCTGCCTCTCTGATCCAGCTGGTCAATCATTTCAAGGGCGGGCAGGTGCTCTCCCGCCCCGCGCCAGGCGATCTCATCGAAGCCGGACCCTGCAAGGATCTGCGCGATGTGCGCGGGCAGGAAACCGCCAAGCGCGCCCTCGAAGTCGCCGCCGCCGGCGGCCACAATCTCCTGATGGTCGGCCCGCCCGGCGCGGGCAAGTCCATGCTCGCTGCGCGGGCTCCGGGCCTGCTGCCGCCCCTGACGCCGCAGGAATTGCTGGAAGTCTCCATGGTGCAGTCGGTCGCCGGGCTTCTGGACCGGGGACGCCTGTCGCGCAGCCGGCCTTTCCGGGCGCCGCACCATTCCGCATCCATGGCGGCGATGGTGGGCGGCGGGACGCGCATCCGGCCCGGCGAGGCCTCGCTCGCCCATCACGGCGTCCTGTTTCTCGACGAGCTGCCCGAATTTCACCCGCAGGTGCTCGACAGTCTCCGTCAACCGCTCGAAACCGGCGACATCGCGGTGGCGCGCGCCAATGCCCGCATCACCTTCCCGGCCCGGTTTCAACTGATCGCCGCGATGAACCCCTGCCGCTGCGGCTGGGCCGGAGAGAACGGACAGGCCTGCGCCCGCGGCCCCAAATGCGCCCAGTCCTATCAGGCGCGGGTCTCCGGGCCGCTGCTCGACCGGATTGATCTTCAGATCGACATCCCCCCGGTCACCCCGGCCGATCTCGCACTGCCCCCAGCGCCCGAAGGCACGGCGGAGGCGGCGGCCCGCATCGCCAGCGCGCGCGCCATTCAAATGGAGCGCGGCGCGCTCAACGCCCATCTCACCGGCGAGGCCTTTGATCAATACGCCAGCCCGGACGAGCCGGGCCGCGCCCTGTTGCTCAGGGCGTGCGAAACGCTGGGCCTGACCGCCCGCGGCTATCACCGGATCCTGCGGGTGGCGCGCACGCTGGCCGATCTTGACCAGTCCGAACAGGTGCGACGCATTCATGTGGCCGAGGCGCTGAGCGCCAGACGCGCCAGCGCGAAGGGACAGGCGATCTCCACGCCTGCCGCGCTGAACACGGGCCAGAGCCTTTCGACGCTTCGTTAACACGCGGCGCGTAAACAGGGTTCATGGAGCGTGAATGGGATTCCGACACCAAGACGGCCTGCGCCCAACGCGCCCTTCTGGACGCGATGGCGGAGCTCGTGCTCGCCCGGGATTCCTCGGGCCGCGTCACCGAGGTGAACGCCGCATTCCTGAACGCCTTCGGCGGGTCACGCCAGGACTGGATCGGACGCTGGTTCGCCGTGGCGCCAGCCCCCAGCACAACCGGTCAGCCGCGCCGTTATGACGCCGCCATGCGCACTCGCGCCGGGGCGGCCTGGATTGAATGGTCCGAAACCACCCTCGCCGATGGCGGCACCATCGCGGTGGGCCGCGATGTCAGCGAGGAGCGCCGCGAACGCGCCGAAGCCAGCGAGGCGGCGCAGGGCAAGTCGGTGTTCTTCGCCTCGGTCACGCACGAATTGCGCACGCCCCTGTCGGGCGCCCTCGGCGCCGCCGCGCTGTTGAAGGATAGCGGACTGCATCCCGATCAGGCCGCATACCTTGAGGCCGTCCGCTCCAGCGCCCAGCACGCGCTCAACCTCATCGACGACATTCTCGATCTGTCACGCCTGGAGGCCGGTCGGCTGACCCTGCGTGCGGAACCCGTGGACTTGCGCGCGCTCATCGAGGACGCCTGTGAAATCCTCGCCACGCGCGCGGCCGAGAAAGGCCTGGCGCTGGCCCACGCCATTTCCTCTGACGTGCCCGCAGAGATCCGCGCCGACCCCGCTCGCCTGCGTCAGATCCTGTTCAATCTGGGCGGCAATGCCGTGAAATTCACTGAAACCGGCGGCGTGATCGTTCAGGCCAGCTATCATGATGGCGAGCTGAGCCTGATCTTCAAGGACACAGGCCCGGGCATTTCCAAAACGGATCAATCCACGCTCTTCAAGCATTTCGAACGCGGCGCCGCCGAGCACAACGCCACGCCGGGCGCCGGCCTCGGGCTGGCCATGGTCAAGCGGCTCGCCGAAGCCATGGAGGGCGAGGTCGGGGTCAGCTCCGAACCCGGACAGGGCGCGACCTTCTGGACGCGCTTCCCCGCGCGGGCCCTCGCCCCGCCGCCCGAGGAACGGCCCTTGTCCGGACGGACGATCATCATCGCGTCCGACTCCGCCATAAGACGCGAAGCCCTGCGCCTGAAAGCGGAAGCCCTGGGCGGCGTCGCCCTGGAGACCGAAACCCTCTACGGCATCGAAACCCTGCTGGAAGACGCACAGGGCCCCGCCACGCTCATTCTGGACGCGGACTGGGCCGCGCAGGCGCCGGCGCTCAAGGAGGCCGCGCCGCAATTGCGCATTCTCGTGCTCGCCGAGCCGCGGACCAAGGACCGTTTCACCCGCAAGGACGGACAGCCCGGCATTGATGGCTGGCTGGTGTCTCCGGTGCGGCTGAGCTCGCTCGCAGCCTATGCGCAAGGGCTTGAGCTTGAGGATGAAGTCGCGTCTGCGCCTGTGGTTCCCGAACGGGCGCTGGACGGGCTGACCGTGCTGGTCGCCGAGGACGATCCGGTGAACGCCATGATCGCCCGCACCGTGCTGACCCGGCTCGGCGCCGGTGTGGAGGTGGTCGACACAGGCCGCGCCGCTCTGGAAGCGGTGTCCGGCGGTCGGTTTGACGCCGCGCTTCTGGACATGCGCATGCCCGAGATGAGCGGGCTCGAGGCCGCCGCCGCCATTCGCAGCCTCAGGAGCCATGTTGCAGCCCTGCCCCTGATCGCGCTGACCGCGAACGCCACCGAGGACGACCGCGAAGCCTGCCTCACCGCCGGCATGGACGCCTTCTTGACCAAGCCCTTGCAGCCCCAGGCGCTGATCGAAACCCTCACCGGCTTGTGCGCCCCGCAAAACCGGGCCAGTTTCGGGTGATCTGACGAGGGAAAACCATGTCGCAGGACGTCACTCAGCCCCAGCGCAGCTGGCGGCAAACGGTCCGGGTGTATTTCACCCCGGTCATGCTTTCGATGATCGTGCTGGGCTTCGCCTCCGGCCTGCCGCTCTACATGGTGTTCCAGAAGCTGTCCTACTGGCTGCGTGACGCCGGGATCGAGCGGTCCACCATCGGCTTCTTCTACTGGGTGACCCTGTCCTACACCCTGAAATTCCTCTGGGCGCCGATCATTGACCGGGTGCAGATCCCGTTTCTCGCCAAGCTTCTTGGACCCCGTCGGTCCTGGATCGTCACCGCGATTTCAGGAACGGTGATCGCGCTGGTGATCATCTCCCAGACCGATCCGACCCAGGGGCTTGCCCCGGTCGCCATCGCGGCCTTGCTGCTGGCCTATTCCAGCGCGACGCTGGACGTGGCCATCGACGCCTGGCGCATCGAAAGCGCCCCCAATGACATGCAGGCGAACATGGCCGCGGGGTATTCGCTGGGATACCGCGTCGCCTACATGACGTCCGGATTGGGCCTCGCCATTTCCGAATGGGCGGACTGGAACTGGTCCTTCCTGGCCATGGCCGCCGCAATGGCGATCTCGGCGGGCCTTGTTTTCTTCATGAAAGAGCCTGCGACAGCTGCCTACAAGCACGCCCTGACCGGGTCGCTGCCTGAGAAGATCGTCAAGGCCGTCGTTGACCCCTTCCGACAATTCATCGGGCGTCTGGGCTGGTGGCTGTTGCCGGTGCTCATGCTGGTCACGCTCTACCGGATCAGCGATTTCACCATGGGCGTGATGGCCGCCCCGCTCTATTCCGACCTCGGCTTTCCGCGTGACGCGGTGGGCGGCATTCAGGGCGGGCCGGGCCTCATCGCCACCATGACGGGCCTGTTCCTGGGCGGCATCGCCAGCATGCGGTTCGGCATGATGCGCGCCCTGGTCATCGGCCTGGTGATCACCCTGATCACCAATGGCGCCTATGCCTGGCTGGCCGCCACGGCCGGCCCTGACGATCTGGGCAAGCTCACGATTGCGGTGGTCGGTGACAATCTGGCGGGCGGCTTCGTGACGACGGTGTTCATCGCCTACCTCTCGAGCCTGGTGGACCCGGAGAACGCGGCGACCCAGTACGCCCTGTTGAGTTCGTTCTACGCCCTCCTGCCGAAATTCATGGCGGGCTTTTCCGGCGTGCTGGCCGATCAGGTGGGCTGGGTGTGGTTCTTCATCCTCACTGCAGGCTGGACCGTGCCGGCGGCATTCCTGTTGGCGCTGGTGCTGGGCTGGGGCCCGGCGGCGGCGAAGGGGCAGTTCAAGTTCGCCGAGCGCCGGACCACAGAAAACAGCTCTGATGAAACCGCAGAGGGCAAGGCGGAGTAACTACTCCGCCGCCTTCTCCGCCCGCTCTTCTGACAGGTCGTGCGCGGCCAGGGCTGCGAGCGTGAGAATGTCGTTCACGCTGGCGCCCAGACGCGCGATCTGCACCGGCTTCTCAAGCCCCACCAGCATCGGACCCAGCACGGTGGCGCCGCCCGCGGCGCGCATCAGCTTGGTGGCGATGGAGGCCGAGTGGATGGCCGGCATCACCAGCACATTCGCCGGGCCGGACAGGCGCGAGAACGGATAGAGGCGACGGTGATCGGGGTCGAGCGCCACATCGGCGTTCATCTCGCCCTCGTACTCGAAATCCACGCCCCGCTCATCCAGATAGCTGACCGCCTTCTGGATCGCGTCGGCGCGATCGCCCGACGGATTGCCGAAGGTGGAATAGGACAGGAAGGCCACGCGCGGGGTGACGCCGAAGCGTTTGGCGGCTGCGGCGGTCTCCACCGCAATATCCGCCAGCGCTTCGGGGCTGGGGAATTCGGTGACGTTGGTGTCGGCGATGAAGAGCGTGCGGCCGCGCGACAGCACAAGGCTCATCCCCATCACGCGTTCGTTCTCGGCGGTGTCGAGCACCAGCTTCACATCGCCCAGCGCCTGGGCGTAGTTGCGCGTCACGCCCGTCACCATGCCGTTGGCGTCTCCCAGCGCCACCATGCAGGCGGCGAAGACGTTCCGGTCGTTGTTCACCAGACGCTGCACGTCCCGGCGCAGATAGCCCCGGCGCTGCAGGCGCTTGAACAGGAAGTCGGCATAGTCCGCATTCTTGTCCGACAGGCGCGCATTGACGATGCGGATGGCGTCTGACTGAACGCCCAGAAGCCGCATGTTTGCGTGAACCGTCTCTTCGCGACCAATGAGGATCGCCTCGCCCAGACCCTGGTTCTGGAACGCGTAGGCGGCGCGAATGACCGACGGCTCCTCGCCCTCGGCGAAGACAATGGTCTTGGGCTCGCACGCACGCACATCGTCATGAATCGATTGCAGGATCGCGGCCGTCGGGTCGAGACGACGCGCCAGAGCGGCCTTGTACTGATCCATGTCGGCGATGGGCTTGCGCGCCACGCCGGAATCCATCGCCGCCTGCGCCACATAGGGCGGCACATGGCTGATCAGGCGCGGATCGAACGGGGCGGGGATGATGTAGTCCTTGCCGAAGGTCGGGCGCGCGCCGTGATAGGCGGCGGCCACTTCATCAGGCACATCCTCGCGCGCCAGCTCGGCCAGGGCCTGGGCGGCGGCGATCTTCATGTCTTCATTGATGGTGCGCGCGCGCACATCCAGCGCGCCGCGGAAAATGTACGGAAAGCCCAGCACATTGTTGACCTGATTGGGATAATCAGACCGGCCGGTCGCCATGATGGCGTCAGAGCGCGCCTCGCGCACTTCTTCGGGGGTGATCTCGGGGTCCGGGTTCGCCATGGCGAAGATGATCGGATCGGCCGCCATGGAGCGGACCATTTCCTTGGTCACCGCGCCCTTGACTGACAGGCCGATGAAGCAGTCCGCGCCGCTCATCGCCTCTTCCAGCGTGCGCGCCTCGGTATCGGCGGCATGGGCGGACTTCCACTGGTTCATGCCATGGTCGCGGCCCTTGTAGATGACGCCCTTGGAATCACACAGGATGGCGTTGTCATGCTTGACGCCCATCGCCTTGATCAGCTCCAGCACCGCGATGCCCGCCGCCCCCGCGCCGTTCACCACGACCTTGAGCGTGGTGATGTCCTTGCCCGAGAGTTCGCAGGCATTGATGATGCCGGCGGCGGAAATGATGGCGGTGCCGTGCTGGTCATCGTGGAAGACGGGAATATCGAGATATTCGCGCAGCTTCTCCTCGATGATGAAGCAATCGGGGCCCTTGATGTCCTCGAGATTGATGCCGCCGAAGCTGGCGCCGAAGCGGCGCACGCATTCGATGAAGGCCTCGGGGTCGCTCTCATCCACCTCGATATCGATGGAATCCACGTCGGCGAAGCGCTTGAAGAGCACCGACTTGCCTTCCATCACCGGCTTGGACGCCATGGCCCCGAGATCGCCAAGGCCCAGAATGGCGGTGCCGTTCGAGATCACCGCGACCATATTGCCCTTGGAGGTGTAATCGTAGGCGAGGTCGGGATCCTCGGCGATCGCCTTCACCGGCGCGGCCACGCCCGGGCTGTAGGCCAGCGACAGATCGCGCTGGGTCGCCATGGGCTTGGTGGCGGACATCGCCAGTTTTCCGGGCTTGGGATAGCGGTGGAAGTTCAGGGCTTCTTCGTCATCGACGCGTGAACGGCGGTCAGTCATGTCTGGCTCGGAAAACAAGGGATGTGGACAGGTATGAATAAGCACACTAGCCGCTTCGCGGCAGACAGCAAATCACGCGCTGTCACACTTGCGGCGGACGTTGGCGCAGTTAACTTGCGCGCATGACTCGCCATGCTGATCCCGCCGCGCTGAACGCTCGCGCCTTCCCCACCTCCGAAGGCGGCACGCCCATGATGGTGCAGTTCCTGGAACTGCGCGCTGAAGCGCCGCTGGACGCCTTGTTGTTCTACCGCATGGGCGATTTTTACGAGCTGTTCTTTGACGATGCGGTGCGCGCCTCTGAAGCGCTCGACATCGCACTCACCAAGCGCGGCGAGCATCAGGGCGAGCCGGTGTCGATGTGCGGCGTGCCGGTGCACAACGCCCAGATCTATCTGTCGCGCCTGATCAAGGCGGGCTTCAAGGTTGCTGTCGGCGAACAGCTGGAAGACCCCGCCGAAGCCAAGAAGCGCGGCGCGAAATCGGTCGTCCGGCGCGGCATCACCCGCATCGTCACCCCCGGCACGCTGACCGAGGATGATCTTCTGGACGCCCGCGCCGCCAACCGCATCGCCGCCATGGCGCGGCTGGCGTCCGGCGAGGCGGCGCTCGCCTGGGCGGACGTGTCCGATGGCGAATTCGCCGCCATGAGCTTGGACGCGAACGGGCTGGAAGCGGAACTGGCCGCGCTCAACCCGTCCGAAATCCTGTGCGCGGATGAGGACGCCAGGCTCGCCAGTGAGCTGGCGCCCCACGCCGTGATCACCCCCCGCGCCAGGGCGAAGTTTGATTCCGGCGCGGGCGAACGTCGCCTCAAGCAGCGCTTTGAGGTGCAAAGCCTTGATGGCTTCGGCGCCTTCTCAAAAGCCGAGCTGTCGGCGCTGGGCTCGCTTCTGGATTATCTCGAACTGTCTCAGGCCGGCGCGCCGGCGCGCCTGCGTCCGCCGCAAAGCCTGCCGTCGGGCGCAGCCATGGTCATCGACCCGGCGGCGCGGATGAGTCTGGAGATCGACCGCACCCTGCAGGGCTCGCGCAAGGGATCGCTGATCGACGCGATTGATCGCACCCTCACCGCACCGGGCGCGCGTTTGCTGGCCGACCGACTGGCGCGTCCGTCCATGAGCCTGCCCGAAATCCATGACCGGCTCGATGCGGCGCAATACTTTCTGGAAAACCGCAGCCTGCGCGAACAGACCCGCGAGCGGCTGAAAGCGGCGGGCGACCCGGCGCGCTGCCTGTCACGGCTCTTGCTGGGCCGGGGCGGTCCGCGCGATCTCGCCCAGCTCTCCCGCGCGCTCAAGGAAGGCGAGAAGCTCATTGCCGGGTTCGCCAAGGATCCGCTGAATGCGCCGCCCGCCCTGATCGACCGCGCACTGAACGCCCTGTCGCTGGCGCAGAATCCCGAGCTTGCGAGCCTGGTGCAGGAGACCAGTCAGGCGCTGGTGGCCGAACCCCCGCTTCTGGCGCGCGATGGCGGCTTCATTGCGCCGGGCTGGACGCCTGCGCTGGATGAAGCGCGCAAGCTGCGTGACGACTCCCGCCGCATCGTGGCGGGCCTGCAGGCGACCTATGCCGAGCAATCGGGCGTCAGCGCGCTCAAGGTCAAGCACAACAATGTGCTGGGCTATTTCATCGAGGTGAGCGCCAAGAACGCCGACGCGCTGATGGGCGATGACGCCTTCATCCACCGCCAGACCATGGCGAACGCGGTGCGCTTCTCCACCCCGGAGCTGGGCGAGCTGGAAGCCAAGATCGCCCAGGCGGGTGAGCGAGCTTTGGCGCTGGAGCTTGAAATCTTTGAGGCCTTCCGCAGCCGCATCGAGGCGCTGGACGCGCCCATCCGCCGCGCATCGCAAGCGCTGGCAAGCCTTGATGTCGCCGCCGCCACCGCCCATTGGGCCGAGGAAACCGGCGCCGAGCGTCCGCAGGTCGAAGACAGCCTCGCCTTTGATATCGAGGGCGGACGGCATCCGGTGGTCGAACGCGCGCTCGAACGCTCCGGCGAAGGCCGTTTCACCCCCAATGGCTGTCATCTCGATGGCGCCGGGGGCGAGCATCCGCGCCTGATGCTGGTCACCGGGCCGAACATGGCGGGTAAATCGACCTTCCTGCGGCAGAACGCGCTGATGGCGATCCTCGCCCAGGCCGGGCTCTATGTGCCCGCCAAATCCGCGCGTATCGGCCTGGTGGACCGGTTGTTCTCCCGCGTTGGCGCCGCCGATGACCTGTCGCGCGGGCGCTCGACCTTCATGGCGGAAATGATCGAGACCGCCGCCATCCTCAATCAGGCCGGGCCGCGCGCCCTGGTGATCTTGGACGAGATCGGGCGCGGCACGGCGACCTTTGACGGCCTGTCCATCGCCTGGTCGGCGGTCGAGCACCTGCATGCGGTCAATCGCAGCCGGGCCTTGTTCGCGACGCACTATCACGAGCTGACCCGGCTCGCCGAAGAGCTGGACGCCGCAGGCAACAGCTCGCTCAAGGCCAAGGAATGGAAGGGCGAGCTGATCTTCCTGCACGAAGTGCAGAAAGGTCCCGCCGACCGCTCCTATGGCGTCGAGGTCGCCAAGCGCGCCGGCCTGCCCAAGGCGGCGGTCAAGCGGGCGCAGGAGATCCTCGATCGCCTCGAAAGCGATGATGCGCCCGCCGCGGCGCTGGCCGATCTGCCCTTGTTCTCCGCGCTCAGCGTTGAGCCGGAGGCGAAGCCCAGCGCGGTTGAGGAGCGGCTGAAAGCGATTGACCCGGACAGCCTGACCCCGCGCGAAGCGCTGGACGTGCTGTATGCGCTTAAGGCCTTGAGCGAAAACTGAGGCTGACGCCGCCTTCGCACTCGCATAAAATCAAGCCATGCGACCCACCACACTCCCTGCGGGCCTTGATGGCCTGCGCCTGCGCGCCGAACTGTCCGCCGCCACGCGCGACGGCTGGGACAAGCCCGCCAATCGCCAGCTGGCCATGACCCGGCTCAAACGCTATCTCGACAAGGGACGGGCCTTGGCTGACACGCGCCTGAATGGCGCAGAGGGCGGGCTGGAAGCGGCGCGCACCTGGTCGGGCGTGATGAACGCCGCGCTGCGGGCGCTGTTTGATTCCATCATTTCGGACTACACCGAGGATGCGATCGAGGGCATCGCCCTGTGCGCGCTCGGCGGGTATGGCGCGGGCGAACTGGCGCCGCAATCAGATATCGATCTCGTTTTCCTGACCTCTGACGCGCCGCCTGAATACGCCCGGGCCGTGATCGAGCAGACCCAGTACGCCATCTGGGATGCGGGACTGCAAATCGGCGGGGGCGCGGTGCGCACCCTCGATGAAGCCTTGGCGCTGGCCAAGGAAGACCTGTCCGAACGCACGGCCCTGCTCGATCTGCGCTCCATCTCCGGCGATATCCGCCTGGTGCGTCAGATGCACACCCGGTTCGACGAAGAGATCCGCATCAAGAATGACGCCGAGTTCGCCGCCGCCAAGCTGGCCGAGCGCGATGAGCGCGTGGACCGGCAGGGCGACAGCCGCTATGCGGTCGAACCCAATATCAAGGACGGCAAGGGCGCGCTGCGCGATCTTCAGACCCTGCGCTGGCTGGCGCAAATCCTGTACGGCGACGATGCGCTGGAACGCTGGGTGGTGGCCGGCCTGTTCTCCATCGACGATGTGAAGCGCTATCTCAGCGCGGCGGATTTCTTCTGGACCGTCCGCTTCCACCTGCACGCGCTGGCAGGCCGCAAGGATGATCGGCTGACCTTTGACCTGCAGCCCGAGATCGCGCGCCGCATGGGCTTTGAGGACACCGACGACCAGCTCGGCGTCGAGGCCTTCATGCGCAGCTATTTCCTGAAAGCGATCGATGTGGGCGCGCTGACCCGTCTGGTCTGCGCCAAGCTCGAAGCCGACGAGCTGAAGGACCCGCCCGGCGGGCGATTCCTGCCGGCGGACGGCGTCGCGAATGAGGCCGAGCTCGCCGAGCGGGGCTTCATCCTGCACGCCGGTCGGCTCGATTTCGCCGACCCCCAGGCGCCCGAAACCGATCCGGTCATGATGCTGCGCCTGTTTGAAAAGGCCGCCGCCCGCCATCTGGATCTGCACCCGGACGCCGTCGCCGCCATCGGGCGCGGCCTGCGCCAGATCGACCAGCGGTTTCGCACCGATCCGCGCGCCGCGCGCAGCTTCTTCGCCGTGCTGATGGATGCTGATGATCCGCGCATCATCCTGCGCGCCATGACCGAAGCCGGGCTTCTGGGCGCCTATATCCCCGAATTCGGCGACATTGTCGCGCGCACCCAGTTCAACATGTATCACCGCTTCACGGTGGACGAGCACACGCTGAACGCTCTGGGTCTTCTGCGTCTGCTTGAACAGGGCAAGCTCAACGCCGACCATCCGCTGGCCTCGAAACTCGCGCCTGAAATCCTGCATCGCCGGGCCCTGCATCTCGCCGTGCTGTTGCACGACACCGGCAAGGGCAAGGGCGATCAGTGCATTGAAGGTGGGGAGAACGCCCGTCAGGTCTGTCCGCGTCTGGGGCTGGACGATCACGAGACCGATCTCGTCGCCTGGCTGATCGAGAACCATCTCGAGATGAGCGATGTGGCCCAGCGCCGCGACCTCTCGGACCCGCGCACCGTGCTCGATTTCGCCGAGAAGGTCGGCACGATGGACCGACTCAACCTTCTGACCGTGCTGACGGTGGTGGATATTCGCGCGGTGGGACCGGGCGTGTGGAATGGCTGGAAGGCCCAGCTCTTGCGCGATCTCTATCAGGCCACGGCTGCAGTCCTGAAAGGCGGAGACCGGCGCGACGAGGCCGAGGCCCGCGCCCGGCTGGCCGAACGCGCGGCGCTGGCGCGCAATCATTTCCATGAGGCCCTGTCGCGGATTGATCCCGACTTCACCCAAATCTGGACCGAAGTGCTCGACCATTCCTACTGGCTGGCCTTCGGCGAGGATGACCGCTTCCGTCACGCCGCTTTCGCCCGCGCCGCCTTTGAGCGGGGCCAGGCGACCAGCGTCGGCGTGCGCACCGACAAGCGCCGCTCGGCCACCGAGGTCATGGTGCTGACCCCTGACCGGCATGGTCTTTTCGCCGACATCGCCGGCGCCCTGTCGCGCGAGGGCGCCAATGTTGTCGGCGCGCAGGTGACCACCACTTCGGACGGGCGCGCCTTTGACGTCTTCTATGTGCAGGAACAGGGCGGCAAGCCCTTTGGCTGGTCAGACAGCTATATCCAGGACCGCTTGCGCGACAGCGTGCAGTCCGCCGCCGAGCACGGACTGTCCGGCGATGACGCCCGGTCCATGCTCAAACCCCTGCGCCGCCGCGAAGCCGCCTTCACCGTGACGCCCTCGGTCAATCTTGATCTCGAGGCGTCCGATGACGCACTGGTGATCGAGGCGACGGGGCGCGACCGCCCCGGCCTCCTGCATGCGCTGGCGAAAACCCTGTCCGACATCGGATTGTCGCTGGAGGCGGCCCGGATTGACGGCTATGGAGAACGCGCCGTCGACACCTTCTATGTCACGGAACAGGGCGGCAAGCCGTCGGGCGACGCCCGACTGGCGGGGATCAAGGTGCAGTTGATGAATGTTCTCGCCGACGCGGAAGAGGCGGTCGCCGTGCACCGCGCCAGGCAGGGCCTGGTCTCCACGCCCGCCAGCGCAGGACGATAGATCATGCGTCTGTTGCGCTCTTCTGCAGTTGTGGGCGGGTTCACGCTTCTGAGCCGGTTTTTCGGCGTGACGCGGGACATCCTCCTGGCGGCGCGCCTGGGCGCCGGACCGCTCACCGACGCCTTCTTCACCGCCCTGACCTTCCCCAACCTCTTCCGCCGCATCTTCGCCGAGGGCGCCTTCAACTCCGCCTTCATCCCGCTCTATGCCCGACGGCTGGAAGGCGAGGGCGCCGCGGAGGCCGACCGCTTCGCCAGCGAGGTCCTGTCCGTGCTGACCGTGTCCGTGCTCGGCATTGTCGTGCTGGCGCAGATCGTCATGCCCTGGCTGATGTATCCGCTGGGACCGGGCTTCATCAGCGATCCGGACCTGTTCGCCTTCGCCGTGCTGATGACCCAGATCACCATGCCCTATCTGCTGTGCATGTCGATGGCGGCGATGATTTCGGGCGCGCTCAACTCCCATGCCCGTTTCGCCACCGCAGCCGCGGCGCCCATCCTTCTGAACGTGGTGCTGATCAGCGTGCTGCTGTTCGCGCCCGGAGAGCGCCGGGACCTGGCGCTGTGGCTGTCGATCGGCGTCACGGTCTCGGGCGTGCTCCAGACGAGCTGGCTGTATGTCACGGCGCGCCGCGCGGGCATCCGGCTCACCTTCCAGGCCCCGCGTCTGACCTCGGGCGTCAAGCGCCTGATCGTCCTGGGCGTGCCCGGCGCAGCCGCCGCCGGCGTGACCCATGTCAATCAGCTGGTCTCCGGCTCCATCGCCACCCTTCAGGAGGGCGCCCGATCCTGGATCTATTATGCGGAACGGCTCTATCAGCTGCCGCTGGGCGTGATCGGCATCGCCATGGGGGTGGCGCTTCTGCCGGCCCTGTCCAAGCGCCTGCGCGCCGGCGATGACGCCGGCGCCATGGGCGGCCAGAACCGCGCGATCGAGATTTCCATGGCGCTGACCCTGCCGGCCGCCGCCGCCCTTCTCGTGATCCCGGACGCGGTCGTGGCCGGCCTGTTCCAGCGCGGCGCCTTTGACGGGTCAGACACCGCCCGCACCGCGCTGGCGCTGGCGATCTACGCGGCGGGTCTGCCCGCCTTCGTGCTGATCAAGGTGTTCGCGCCGGGCTTCTTCGCCCGCGAGGATACGCTGACGCCGATGAAGTTCGCCGCCGCCTCCATGGTCGTGAACCTGCTGGTCGGCGTGGCGCTGTTCTTCGGGCCCATGGGCTATGCCGGCCTGGCGCTCGGAACCACGCTGGCGGGCTGGCTGAACGCCATCCTGCTTGGCGGGACCTTGGTGCGTCGAGGGCAATTCATTGCTGACCCGCGCCTGAAACATCGCCTGTCCCGGATCGTTCTCGCCTGTCTCGTAATGATGGCCGCGCTCTGGCTGATCGTGCGTTTCGCCGAAGCGCCTGTCACGGCGGCCCTCGCCGCGCCGCTGGGCGCCGCCCTGACCGCGCTGGTCTGGATGGGGGTTCTCGTGGTCTCCGGTCTCGCCGTCTTCGTGGCGTCCACCCTGTTGCTGGGCGGGCTGCGGCCGCAGGAATTGCTGGGCGCGCTCAAGCGTGATCCGGGCGCCGCGGTCACCGAACAGCCCCAAGCCGGCACGGACGCTTGAGGCCCGGGCGCGCGCGCTTTAAGACACAGCCTTCCTCGACCCTTGTTCTCTAGCGGAAACTCCCATGACTGACGCGACGCCCGCCTATTCCGGCCCTGAACGCATTCTGTCCGGCATGCAGCCCACAGGCGGGCTGCATCTGGGCAATTATCTGGGCGCGCTGAAGAACTGGGTGCCGATGCAGGACAGCGGCAAGGAATGCTTCTTCTGCGCGGTCGACATGCACGCCATGACGGTGGAGTACGATCCCGCCGTACTGCCCGACCGGGTGCGCGGAGTCGCCGCCGCCTATATCGCGGCGGGCGTGGATCCCAAGCGCAGCGCCATCTTCGCGCAGTCCGCCGTGCCCGAGCATGCCGAGCTCAACTGGGTGCTCCAGTGCGTGGCCCGCATGGGCTGGATGGAGCGCATGACCCAGTTCAAGGACAAGGCGGGCTCCGGCAAGGACGCCGAACGCGCCAGCGTGGGCCTGTTCACCTATCCGGTGCTGATGGCGGCGGACATCCTGGTGTACAAGGCGACCCATGTGCCTGTGGGCGATGACCAGAAACAGCATCTGGAGCTGGCGCGCGACATCGCCGCCCGCTTCAATCGCGATTTTGGCGGCGACGAGATCATCCTGCCCCAGCCCGAGCCCGTGATCCTGCCGACCGGCGCGCGGATCATGTCGCTCAAGGATGGGACCAAGAAGATGTCCAAGTCCGATCCCAGCGACAATGCGCGCATCAATCTGCACGATGATGCCGACACGATTGCGCGCAAGATCAAGAAGGCCAAGACCGATCCCGAACCCCTGCCCGAAACCGCAGAGGGCCTCAATGATCGTCCCGAGGCCAAGAACCTTGTGGGTCTTTACGCTGCGCTCACCGGCCAGTCGGTGGCCGAGGTGCTGGGCGAGTTCGGCGGGCAGGGCTTCGGGGTCTTCAAACCCAAACTCGCAGAAGCCGCGGTGGAATACATCGCCCCTGTGAGTGAGGAATATGCGCGCCTGCTCAACGACAAGAGCGAGATCGACGCGGTGCTGAAGGACGGCGCCGAGCGCGCCCGCAACGCCGCCCGGCCGGTGATGGCGGAAGTGAAAAAACTGATCGGCTATTGGGGCGCCTAATCGCCGCAGGCCGTACGCTTGCGCGGCTTGAAAAAACTCGCCATGTCTTGGCGAACCGGGACCGGGCGGGGTGGATCACCTCGCCCGTCTCACATGGAGAGATGACATGTTCAAACGCGCCCTTCTTGCTGCTGCCCCGCTGAGCGTTCTGACCCTCGCCGCCTGCTCGCCCGCCGAAGAGGCGCCGGTGAGCAACGAGCCGGCCGAATACGCCGTGATCGAAGGCTGGGTGCGCAATCCGCTGGGCGGCCGCGACGTCACCGCCGGCTTTGTCACCCTCACCGCCGGCGCGCCGGGCGGCCAGCTCGTGGGCGCCTCCACCGAAGAAGCGGACGCGGTGGAGCTGCACACCATGGCCATGGATGGCGCGGTCATGCGCATGCGCCATGTGGACAGCCTCGACATTCCCGCAGGCGGCGCGATGAGCCTTGCGCCGGGCGGCGACCACATGATGATCTTCGGCGTGAACCCTGAAGACCTCGAAGACGGCGAGATGACCCTGACGCTGGAATTCGCCGACGGCGAAACCCTCACCGTCACCCTCCCCGTCCGCGACGCCGCCCCCGAGCTTGATCCCGAGATGGGCGCGATGAGTCATGACGGTCACGAGATGAGCGATGAGGGTGAAACCGGAGCCTCTGATCCTCAAGATCCCGAGCCCGAAGATCACGGTCACTAGCGCAATCATCGCGCTCCTGAACGCAAAAGCCCCGGCCATCGGCCGGGGCTTTTTTGGGTTCGCAAAGCACCCAACGCCTAATCGTCGTCCATCTTGAGCGCCGCAATGAACGCTTCCTGCGGGATTTCGACATTGCCGTACTGGCGCATCTTCTTCTTGCCGGCCTTCTGCTTTTCCAGAAGCTTGCGCTTGCGGGTGGCGTCGCCGCCATAGCATTTGGCGGTCACGTCCTTGCGCATTGCAGACAAGGTTTCGCGCGCGATCACGCGGCCGCCAATGGCGGCCTGGATCGGGATCTTGAACATGTGCCGGGGGATCAGCTCTTTCAGCTTCTCGCACATGGCGCGACCGCGCATGTCGGCGCGCGAGCGGTGCACGATCATCGACAGGGCGTCCACCGGCTCTTCGTTGACGAGGATCGACATTTTCACGAGGTCTTCCTCGCGGTGCTCGATGAACTGGTAGTCGAAGCTGGCATAGCCCTTGGTGACCGATTTCAGGCGGTCATAGAAGTCAAACACCACCTCGTTGAGCGGCAGCTCATAGACCAGCATGGCGCGCGCGCCGGCATAGGTGAGCTCGAGCTGCACGCCGCGACGGTCCTGACACAGCTTCAGGACGCCGCCGAGATATTCGTCCGGCACCAGAATAGTCGCCTTGATCCACGGCTCGGCGATGGAGGCGATCTTCACCGGATCGGGCATGTCGGCGGGGTTGTGCAGATCGATCTCGGTTCCGTCGGTGAGCTGCATCTTGTAGACCACGGACGGCGCGGTGGTGATGAGGTCCACATTGTATTCGCGCTCGAGCCGCTCGCGGATGACCTCCAGGTGCAGCAATCCCAGGAAGCCGCAGCGGAAGCCAAAGCCCAGCGCGGCGGAGGTTTCCATCTCGAAGCTGAAGGAGGCATCGTTGAGCGCCAGACGCTCCACGGCATCGCGCAGGTCTTCAAAGTCGGCCGCATCCACCGGGAACAGGCCGCAGAACACCACCGGCACGGCGGGCTCGAAGCCCGGCAGCATGGAGTCGGTGGGGCGTTTTTCCTCGGTGATGGTGTCGCCGACGCGCGCATCGCGCACCTGCTTGATCGAGGCGTTCAGGAAGCCGATCTCGCCCGGGCCCAGGCTGTCCCGGTTTTCCTTGGCGGGGGTGAACACGCCCACCCCGTCCACGCCATAGCTGGCCTTGGCGCCCATCAGGCGCACGCGCATGCCCTTTTTCAGCGTGCCCTCGATGATCCGCACCAGACAGATGACCCCGAGATAGGGGTCATACCAGCTGTCCACCAGCAGCGCCTTGAGCGGCGCGCTCGGATCACCGGATTTCGGCGCCGGCAGACGGGTGACGATGGCTTCGAGCACATTGTCGATCCCGAGGCCCGTCTTGGCGGAAATCTCGATGGCGTCGGACGCGTCAATGCCGATCACATCCTCGATCTGGGCCTTCACCCGGTCCGGCTCTGCGGCGGGCAGGTCGATCTTGTTGAGCACCGGCACGATCTCGAGGTCCACATCGATCGCGGCGTAGACATTCGCCAGCGTCTGCGCCTCGACCCCCTGGGCGGCGTCCACCACCAGGAGCGCGCCTTCACACGCGTACAGCGAGCGGGAGACTTCATAGGCGAAGTCCACATGGCCGGGCGTGTCGATCAGGTTCAGCGCGTAGGTGTTCCCATCCTTGGCGGTGTATTCCAGACGCACGGTCTGGGCCTTGATGGTGATGCCGCGTTCGCGCTCAAGCTCCATATTGTCGAGCACCTGCTCCTTCATCTCGCGGTCGGTCAGACCGCCAGTGTGCTGGATCAGGCGATCGGCCAGGGTCGATTTGCCGTGGTCGATGTGCGCAACGATGGAAAAATTTCGGATCAGGGACGGATCTGTGCTCATGTGGCGGGAGTTAGCATTGGGAAGGCCGCTCGCCAAGCAGATTGGCAGTGAAGACGGGGGAAGAGGCCCTGTTAAGACAGTCTTCACCCTTTCGCCTCAACGCAGCCCCAATTGCCCGTCACCGTCAGGGCGAAGACAACAGGATGAAAAGGCAGGACATCATGTTCAAACGATCCTCGCTTTCACTGATCACCACCACTGCGCTGGCGCTCGCGCTGGGCGCGTGCTCGACCACGGGATCACCCCGCGCGCAGAGCGCCGAAGCGGCCGCGCCCCAAAGCGACTACCAGTCCAATATCGACACCTATTCCAATGAGGAGCTGGTGGATGTGGTGGCGGACTTCTTCGGCGTCACGGCCGAAGCCGCCGCCTCCGTGCTCGAGCGCACCTTCTCAGATCTCGGTCGCCCGGTGGGCTATATCGCCGGCGAGGAAGTCTCCGGCGCGGCGGGCGTGGGCCTGCGCTATGGCGAGGGCTATCTGACCCTGAAAGGCAGCCCGGACCAGCAGAAGGTCTACTGGCAGGGCCCGACCGTAGGCTTTGACGCTGGCGGCAACGCCAGCCGCGTCTTCACCCTCGTCTATCGCCTGAACGACACCGACCGGCTTTATCAGCGCTTTCCGGGCGTAGAGGGTTCGGCCTATCTGGTGGCGGGCATGGGCGTGAACTATCAGCGCGCCGACGGCATCACCCTCGCCCCGATCCGCTCGGGCGTCGGCCTGCGCGCGGGCGCCAATGTGGGCTATCTCGCCTATTCGCGGCAGCGCAACTGGATCCCGTTCTAAGGGTGAATTTGCGTTAACCCTTACTCGCCTCGCCCGTGAATTGCGGCTAAACTCCTTTTGATCCGGCGCCTTGGGACCGCCGGATCAGAGGGGGCCGCAAGGATTGGACGGGGTTATGAGCATTTCGGAATTTGTCGCCGGGCTGGCGGTCGGACTGGCGCTGGCGCTCTTCGTCGTTTTCATCAGCCAGTATGCCAGCCGTCTGGGCGCGGGCCTGCTGCGCGGGCTGTCCTTTCCCTTCCGTCTGGTCCTGCGCCTGTTTGGCCTGGGCAAGAAATCCGCCCCCAATCGCGCCAGCGAGATGGGCCCCTCCGCCTGGGCGGCGGCGGTGTCCGGTCACAAGACCCTGCTGGAAGGCGCGCTGGGCGATGATTTTGCGCATGAGGAGAGCTTCATCTCCCGCCAGGGCCTGATCTTCAAATGGATGGCGGTGCGCGTGGGCTTCATGCGCATGCCCGAAGAGATGACCGACAGCCTCGCCAAGGATTACGCCGAGCTGGCGGACAAGTTCCTCGGCGCTCAGGTCCCCATCGCGTCCGATCCGCGCGCCCTGTTTGAAGACGTGGAAGGCGCGGTGATCGCCCGGCAATTCGCCGATAGCGAGCACGGGCTTCTGTACATGCTCAACGAGACCCGCAAGCTGATGAACGCCAATGTGCGGCGCCTGTCGATCTGGCTGTCGGCCATCCTGTCCGTGGTGCTGATCGCCAATATCGTGCTCAACGCCGTGGGCGTGGTGGACGCCTTTGGCCCGCTGCATGGCGATCTCTTCGGGGAAAGCACCGCCGGGGCGCTCAACTCGCTGATGTTCGGCGCCGGGTCCTGCATTCTGGCGGCGCTGGTGATGTGGGCGCTGTATTATGCCGAATACGCCCCCTATCAGCGCAACACCGCGCGGGAGATGGCGAACTTCCTGACCCGCTATTGCGCACGCCTGAACGACCATTACCGCACCGCCATCGGCCGGGCCAAGTCTGTCACCGTGGGCGAGGAGCGTGATTCCAAACAGCTCTCCGCCGAGGCGCGCCTGTGGACGCTGAACATCAACTGGCTGGCCCTGCGCGTCTTCTTCATCGAGAGCTATGTGCGCAATGTCGTGTTCCAGATCACGCGCAATTCGAGCTATTACCTCCTGTTCGTGCCCGCCGCCTTCATCGCAGGCCTGATCGCGCTGTTCAGCCTTGCGGCGGTGCTGGGGCTCTTCAACCCCTTCGCCACGATCATAGCGCTGGGCTGGGTCTTCCCCGTGCTCTTCATCCTGGTGGGCGCGCTCTACGCCTTCTTCCTCGGCAATTCGATGACCGCGCTGGAAGAAATCGACCAGGGCGAATGGATCAGCTTTCACACCCTCAAGCTCAACCAGGTGCTGGGTGAAGTGGTCGGCAAATACGCCGAGGATGTCGGCTATTGGAAAAACCGCGTGGGCGGGGGGTTGTAGCAATACCTCACCCTGTCATCCCGGACGCGCAGCGATCCGGGATCTACCGGAACCGCTCTGTTCTGATCGCAGAAATGAAGCTGGTGGATCCCGGCTCAAGGCCGGGATGACGCTAGCGGGATATCTCAGGCCACAGGCCTTTCCAGCCCGGATTGGCGATCTCGATCAGATCGAGTTTCCAGTCACGCCGCCAGCGCTTGATCCGCTTCTCCCGCGTGATCGCGGCTTCAACATCCTGATGCCTTTCAAACCAGACCAGTTGTTTGGCGTCATAGCGGGTGGTGAAGCCCTCAACCACGCCTTCGCGGTGCTGCCAGACGCGCCCCACAAGATCGCTTGTCACCCCCGTATAGAGGACGCCTCTGGGCCTGTTGGTGAGGATATAAACGGCGAAAGACTTCATCTCGCCAGTCTCCCCTCACTTCCCAGTTCTGTCATCCCGGACGCGAAGCGATCCGGGATCTACCGAAACCGCTCTATTTTGATCACAGAAATGAAGCCGGTAGATCCCGGCTCAAGGCCGGGATGACGTTTTGAGAGGGTTGAAGAAACACCGCCATCCCCGCCGCAAGACGGCGAGGGCATGAGCAGGGCGCGCGGGAGCAGTCCGGGCGATTATGGGTCTATTGGTTTTGTTATGGAGCCCGATAAGGCTCCCGCGCGCGGTGGTGTTTTATACGGCCTCGACCGGCTTGCTGAC
>NZ_DJIQ01000022.1:189715-300294 GCF_002433705.1 Oceanicaulis sp. UBA6590 | reverse complement strand
CAGAGCGGGCGGCCGGCGCGTTGGGTTCGGGAGGGGTGGTGGTGTCCCGAGCGGGCGCGGTTTAACGCACCGCGCTGCAGCGAAAAGGCGGGACTTCGTACATTCCGGCGATCCTGTTGGAGCCGCGCCCCTGGGGCAGGAATCCCTGGGGCGGACGTCTGACAAACGTCCAGCTTGGACAGGCTGCGTAGAACTGGCGTCAGCAAGCCGGTCGAGGCCGTAGAAAACACCACCGCGCGCGGGAGCCTTATCGGGCTCCATAACAACAATAAAACAGACCTATAATCGCCCGGACTGCTCCCGCGCGCCCTGCTCATGCCCTCGCCGCATCGCGGCGGGGACAAGGGTGCTGAAAAGCCTCTACTCCTCCGCCCGTCTAGGCGAGGACGCGGCGCCGGCGAGGATGCCGCCATCCAGATGCAAATCCGTACCGGTCATGTAGCTCGACGCCTCCGAAGCGAGGAACAGCGCCGTCTCGGCCACTTCCCCGGGCCGTCCGAACCGGCCCATGGGAATGCCCGCCTCCACGTCTGCGACGGCGCGGTCGCGCGCTTCGCCTTCGCCCAGCATGTCCTCCCACATCGGGGTCAGGACCGCGGCGGGCAGGATGGCGTTGCAGCGAATGGCGTAGCCTTGTTGCGCGCAATAAAGCGCCACGGTGCGGGTATGGTTCAGCACCGCCGCCTTGGACGCGGCATAGGCCGCCGCGGCGGGAATGCCCACCACGCCCGAGCGTGACGACAGATTGATGATCGAGCCGCCCTGGCGCGCCTTCATCAAACGGATCGCCCACTGACAGCCCAGCATGACGCCATCGGTATTGACCCGGTGCACGGTGCGCCAGGCTTCAAGCGAGACATGTTCGGGATCATGGAGACCGGGCGCCTGGGCGAAGCCGGTGATGCCGGCATTGTTGACCAGCACATCCAGACCACCCCAGCTCTGCTCGACCCATTCGGCGGCCTGGCTCCAGTGCGTCTCATGGCTGACGTCCAGCGTGCGCGCATGGGCCCGCTCGCCCAGCCGCGCGGCCAGCGCCTCGACGCCTGCGCCATCAATATCGGTGAGCAGCACCTCGGCGCCCTCGCGGACAAAAAGCTCCGCAATCGCTGCGCCTATGCCGCGCGCGGCGCCGGTGACCAATGCCTGCTTGCCTGAAAGTCGTGCCATGTGCGCCTCCCTTTGGGACGCTGCTATAAGCGCCCCGGGCGGGCCCGAAAAGGTCAGGAAGGGCTCAATCCCCGCCTTCGCGCAGACCGGGTTCAGAACGCCAGCGAGTCGGCATCGAGATCCTCCGGGCCGGTGCAGGTGAACTCGATGACGGTCCGTTCGATATTCACCCGCTGGACCACGCCATTGCGCACGATCAGCAGATACCGCTTGCTGCGCTCGCCCATATGCAGATGGTCAGGCAGGGTTTCGGTGAGGCCGAACCAACGCGAGAACGCCATGGGTCCGTCTGCATAGAACTGAAGACGTCCCTCGGGGTCGATCTGGCGGCGCCATTGGTCCACCGCGAAGGGGTCGTTGGAGACAATGCAGCTGATCTGGTCAAATCCTGACTGCTTCAGCGCAGGCGCCTTCTCGATGAAGCGGGGCAGATGACGCTTGGTGCAAATCGGCGTGAAGGCGCCGGGGACCCCGATAACGATATGGGTCCCCTGATCCAGAATGCCGCGCAAGCTGATCGAAACGGGCAAGCCCGCCTCGTCGAGATGGCCGACATTCACGTCGGGAATGCGCTGGCCCAGTATGACCTTCATGACTTCAGCCCCTCTCCCTGATCGGAATGAGGCGCCCGAAGTCATGAAAGAGGCTTTACACAGCTGCGCGACTAGCGACCGGCGACACAGGCGCCAGAGCTGACAACGCTGACGCCGGCGGCGGCCGCCGTGCAGGCATTGCCGTAAGTCTGGCCGTCACAGCCGCAGACCGGACGGTATTCCCGGGTGCACATTTGCGGGCGCGCGGTGCAGGTTCCCATCTGGTCCGCCGCACCGCACTGGGCGGTCGGGGCGTAGGCGCAATAGGCGGCGCCGGTCTGTTCGCCTTCGCACATGATCCCGGCCATGCCGCCACAGGCTTGCCCAAGGCCGACCACGCGCCAGTCATTGTCCGGGCCGCCATTGATCGGCGCATCGCCCGGAGAAGTCGCGCTACAGGCGCCCAGCACCATCATTCCAAGAACCATGAAGAAAATTCGCATCTGCGTCCCCTTGAAGCTGCGGCTTGCGTCCCGTGCCCGCCTGTCATGATCAGCGTCCGTCAAACTCTGGCGTCGAGCGCCTGTTCGCGCAACACTGCAACGCCCAGTCTGCATGGAGGTTCCTGAATGTCCGATGATCGCCAGCATCCCGTACCCAGCCCGTTTGGAGCCCGCTCCACCGCCGCTGAAGTCGCCGCGGCGGCCGATCTGAAGGGCAAGACCGTCATCGTCACAGGAGGCTATTCGGGCATCGGACTTGAAACCACCCGCGCCCTTGTCGGCGCTAGTGCGCGTGTGATCGTCACCATACGCTCTGAAGGCAAGGCGCAAGCCGCCCTGGACGGGCTCGGGGTCGAGACCGTCAAGCTGGACCTGATGGAGCCTGACAGCGTCGCGGAAGGCGCCCAGGCGCTCAGGGACCTCACCCCGGACGGCATCGACATCCTCATCAACAACGCCGGGATCATGGCGACGCCCCTGCGGCGCAATTCAAAAGGGTGGGAAAGCCAGTTCGCCACCAATCATCTGGGGCATTTCGCCCTGTTCGCGCGCATTTGCGATCTCCTGCTCAAGCGCCCGGGCGCGCGGGTCGTGGCGCTGTCCTCTCTCGCCCACCGCATCAGCGATGTGAATCTGGACGACTGGAACTGGCGTGATGCGGACTATGAGAAATGGCCCGCCTATGGCCGGTCCAAGAGCGCGAACGCCCTGTTCGCGCTGGAGCTGAACCGACGGTATGAGCCGCGCGGCCTGAAGGCGTTCTCGGTCCATCCGGGCGGGATCATGACCGAACTGCAGCGCGATCTGCCCGAGGCCGAAATGCGCGCCCTGGGATGGTTTGATGAAAACGGCGTGTTGAACCCGGTCTTCAAGACGGTGGAGGAAGGCGCATCGACCACGCTCTGGGCCGCGACCTCTCCTGTGCTGGATGCGCGCGGCGGCGTCTATTGCGAGGATTGCAACATCGCCGCCCCGAACCCGCCCGAAGGCGCGTTCTACGGCGTGCATCCGCACATCCGCAACGCCGAAACGGCCAGGACGCTCTGGACGCTGAGCGAGGAGATTACAGGGCTGAAGGCCGCCTGAGGCTTTCACTGAGCCCCGCTTCGGTTTAGGTCCAAGCCCAGACTCCAACAGCCAAGACGCTCCGCCATGACCTTACGCCTCGCCTTCATGGGAACTCCGGATTTCGCCGCCGCCTCGCTCGCCGAGATTGTCGGCGCGGGTCATGAGGTGGTTGCGGTCTATACCCAGCCCGAACGTCCGCGCGGACGCGGCCAGACTCTGGTGAAGACCCCGGTCCATCAGCTCGCCGAGCAGTTCGGGCTGACCGTCCACACGCCCGAGAGCTTTCGTGATCCTGACGTCATCGCCCAGTTTGAAAGCCTCGATCTCGATGCGGCCTGCGTTGTCGCCTACGGCCAGATCCTGCCCCAGCAGGCGCTCGACGCGCCGCGCCTTGGCTGTCTGAACCTGCACGCCTCGCTGCTGCCGCGCTGGCGGGGGGCCGCGCCCATCCAGCGCGCCATCATGGCGGGCGACGAGATGACCGGCGTGCAGATCATGCAGATGGAGGCCGGGCTCGACACCGGCCCTGTGCTGATGAGCGAAGTGGTCCCGATTTCCGAGACCGACACCGCCGCCAGCCTGCATGACCGGCTGATGAGCACAGGCGCGCTTTTATGGCCGCGCACCCTCGCCGCGCTTGAGCGCGGCTCGCTCAACGCCGCACCGCAAAGCGAGGAGGGCGTCACCTACGCCAAGAAGATCACCCGTGAGGAAGCGCGCATCAACTGGTCCAAACCCGCCAGCGAGGTGGCGGACCATATCCGCGGCCTCTCCCCCTTCCCCGGCGCATACTTTGAACTGCCCGGAGACAAGCCCGTGCGGGTGAAGGTCCACTTCGCCCAGCCGGAAGCCGGCGACGGCGAGCCGGGCGAAGCGCTCGATGACTCGCTTCTGATCGCTTGCGGGCGCGGCGCTGTGCGCCTGGTCCGCCTTCAGCGCGAGGGCAAGGGCGTGATGGACGCGAAGGCCTTCCTCAACGGCGTGGACGTGCCCAAGGGCACGGTGCTGGCCTAGCCATGCCGCGCTACAAGCTCACCATCGAATATGATGGCGGCCCGTTCGTGGGTTGGCAGCGGCAGGACAATGGCCCCTCGGTGCAGGGCGCGCTGGAAGCGGCCGCCGCCAAGCTCGATGGCGGCCCGCGCGAGGTCTATGGCGCGGGGCGGACCGATTCCGGCGTCCATGCGCTCGGTCAGGTCGCCCATGTGGATCTTGAAAAGGATCTCCCCGCCGACAAGGTGCGCGACGCGATCAATCATCATCTCAAACCCCACCCCATTGCGGTGGTCGAGGCGGTGCGCGTCACGGACGAGTTTCACGCCCGCTTCAAGGCCCACCGGCGCGGCTATATCTACCGCCTGCACGCAAGGCGCGCGCCCCTCACCCTGACCCGCGGTCAGGTCTGGCGCGTCTATCAGCCGCTTGATGTGGAGGCCATGCACACCGCCGCCCAGCATCTGGTCGGCACGCATGATTTCACGACCTTCCGCGACAGCCAGTGTCAGGCCGACAGCCCGGTCAAATCACTCGACAAGATCGCGGTGTTCCACTCCGGCGAAGAAATCCATGTGACGGTGGAAGCGATCAGCTTCCTGCACCGTCAGGTGCGCTCGATTGTGGGCTCGCTGGTCGAGGTGGGTCTGGGCAAATGGACGCCAGAGGATTTCAAGGCGGCGCTTGACGCCGCCGACCGCTCCCGCTGCGGCCCTGTCGCCCCGCCGGACGGGCTCTACCTGTCGCTGGTGGCGTATCCGGACGGGTTCGAGCTTCCCGAGTGAATTCCCGGGCGAGCGAAGCGAAGACCCGGGACCTTGTTCCGCGCATCGCGCCTTATCCTGATGGAGGCCCCGGCTCTGCGCTGCGCTTGGCCGGGGTTTCACTCTCTCAAAATGTCATTCACCGGTTTATCCGGTGAATCCATGCCGTGACCTGTGATCGGACCAACCGGAATGGATCCCCCGGACAAGCCGGGGGATGACAGGATGAGAGGTTTGAGGATTAACCCCTACTCCGCGCCCCAGGGCGCGGGCGGAGTCTCGACCGGTTCGGTCAGGTCAAACTCCACCGCGAAATGCCGGTTCGGGCGATCGAGCGCATAGGTGAAGCTGTCATCGTCGAGCGTGATCGACCAGACATTCGCCATAGAGGCGGGAATGTTCTCGCGCTCGAACAGGGCCTGGCTCTCCGCATCGGCGGGAAAGTCCGCACGCACAGGGCCAGCCGGACCGTCGGTGTCGCCGCCATACTGGGTCAGCACGTCTTCAGAGCCGTCCTCATGGCGGTGATCATGCTTGAGCCGCAGCCCGTCCTCGGGCAGGCGCGTGATCACCCAGGTCCGAGAGCGATCCTCGCCCACATGGAAGGGGATGCGCATCTGCGTCTCGCCGCACGTACGCACATGCATGACCAAACGCTCTGTGGCGAACGCTTCGTCACGCGGATCATCAGAGATGACCCGGCCTTCAAAGGCCTGCCCGCAATAGGCGCTCAGGCGCTCGAACAGATCCGGTTCGGGCTGGGCGGCAGGCGCACAGGCTGCCAGAGCCAGCGGCGCGCTCAGAAGCGCGAAGCGAAACCCGATCACTCGGCCGCTTCCGTCGGGGCGCCGCGCTGCTTGACCAGCTTCTGGACCTTCTTGACCGCGCGATCCCGCTTCAGGCGCGACAGATAGTCGATGAAGACGACGCCTTCGAGGTGATCCATCTCGTGCTGGATGCAGACCGCGAACAGGTCTTCGGCGATCTCTTCACGTTTCTCGCCGTCATAGTCGAGATACTCGACCTTCACCTTCTTGGGCCGCTCGACGCTGTCAAACACATCCGGGACCGACAGGCAGCCTTCCTGATAGGGTTTGAGGTCTTCGGTCAGCGGGGTGATCACCGGATTGACGTAATAGCGCGGATCATTGCGCTCGTCCGACAGGTCCATGACGATGACGCGCTTGTCCACGCCCACCTGGATCGCCGCCAGACCAATGCCGTCGGCGGCGTACATGGTCTCGACCATGTCATCCATCAGGGCGCGAAGCGCGTCGTCCACCGCGTCGACCGGCTTGGACACCAGCTTCAGACGCGGATCGGGAACGGTGAGTATCTCTCGAATAGCCATGCCTGATAGGTAATCCCGCAAAGGGTTTGGTTCAAGCGCATCGCGCTGCGCGCCTGGACGCGATCAGACTGGAACCCGCGCGCAAAGCGTATAGCCTGCCTCAAACACCAGTCTGGGGGGATATCATGAAAACCGTCTTGCTCGCCTGCGCTTTGGCGTTCACCGCCGCGACACCTCTCTTCGCCCAGACGCCCGAGCCGGACTCCGAAAGCCCTGTGACCATCGGCGTGAGCGTGGTTCTCGATGCGCCGAGCCTGAATGATCAGCGCGAAGTGAATATCTGGGTCCCGCCTTTCCTCGATCAGCTCGAAGAGCCGATCAACGTCGTCTATCTCGTTGATGGCGGGCAGGATCAGGACTTCGTCCACATGGCCGGCCTTGCCCAGCTGGGCGCGCTGAGCTGGCAGTATGAGCCCTTCATGCTGGTGGGCGTTCAGACCAGGACCCGGCTCTTTGACCTGACCCGTCCTGCGGAAGACCCGCGCTATCAGGCCCAGTTCCCCGAACAGGGCGGATCGGAAGCCTTTCTCGCCTTTCTGACCCGGCAAGTGATCCCCTATGTGGAGGCGCATTACCCGGTGTCGGATCGCCGCGCGCTGATCGGGGAGTCCCTGGCGGGTCTCTTCGTCACCGACACCTTCCTGAACGCCCCATCGAGCTTCACCGACTATATCGCGGTCAGCCCGTCGCTGTGGTGGGATGATCAGGCCGCGAGCAAGGCCGCTCCGGCGCTCTTGGCGCAACACGATGACGCCGAACGCCATCTTTATCTGACCATGGCCGATGAAGGCGGGACCATGCAGGCCGGGCTCGACCGGCTTCTGGCGGCGCTGCGTGAGGATGCGCCTGAAGGCCTCGACTGGACCCATGTGGACCGGTCAGACACCGAGAGCCATTCCACGATCTTCCACCCGGCGGCGCTCGATGCCTTCCGCACCCTGTTCGCCCTGCCGCCCTATGAGTATGGCGAGGCGCCCTGGTATCTGATCGAAGGCGGGGAGCCGCCTGCCGAGGAAGAAAGCGAAGGCTAGGCCTTCTCCTCGTCCGGGCCGGTCAGGAGCCTTGGCGCTTCATCGACCTGGGCCGGAGACTCGATCTGCTTCATCTGGCCATTGAGCTGGGCCATGTCGCGCGCCTTGGGCAGCACCCGGCTGTCAAACGAGCCCACCGCCTTGTTGTAATTGGCGGTCGCCGATTTCAGGCCCGCCCCCACACGCCCCAGATGGTCGGAGAAGGTATTGAGGCGCGTGAACAGCTCATCGCCCAGGGCGGCGACCTTCTGGGCGTTCTGCTCCAGCTTCTCCTGCCGGAAGCCATAGGCGACGGCCTTGGCGAGCGCGAGCAGGGTTGCGGGCGTGGTGATGATCACATTGGCCTTGATGGCGTCGTCAAACAGGGCCGGATCTTCCTCGATGGCGGCGGAATAGAAGCTCTCGCCGGGTATGAACAGCGCCACGAAATCGATCGCGCCATCCACGCTGGCCGCATATTCCTTTTTCGCCAGCTGTTTGACGTGGGTCTTCACCTGCTGGGCGTGACGGCGCAGCGCGTCACGGCGGCTCGCCTCATCCTCGGCTTCCACAGCGTCGAGATAGGCGGTCAGCGCCACTTTTGAGTCCACCACGAAACGCCCGCCGCCCGGCAGCTTGATCACGAAATCCGGCCGCAGCGCCGCCCCGTCCGTGTCGCGGGTCTGGTGCTGGGCGTCGTAATCGATGTTCTTGGTGAGGCCCGCGAGCTCGAGGATGTTCTCGACCGTGCGCTCGCCCCACTGACCGCGCGTTGTGGACTTGCGCTGCAGGGCGTTGACCAGCTTTGCGGTTTCCTTGTGCTGGTCATTCAGGCCCTGGCTGAGCTTGGTGATCTGCTCGGCGATCGCGCCGGAATTGCGGGCGCGATCCTGCTCCATCTTCTCCACCTGTTCGCGGAATTTATCGAGCCGCTCGCGGATCGGATCGACGAGGGATTTGACCCCGCCCTCCGCTTTCTCATGCTGGGTCTTGAAGCTCTGCTGAGCCTGTTCGAGCAGCTTTTTCGAGGACACGTCCAGCGCCTCGTCCGCCAGAGCCTTGAAGCGGTCCTGCATCTCCTGGCTCAGCGCGGTCAGGCGCTCGCGTTCGGCCTTCACCGCCGCATCGCGCTCTTCCAGCCGTTCGCGCAGGGCCCGCAATTCCGATGACGCGCGCTGCTCGGCCTGCCGGGTGGCTTCGAGCTGCTCTTCAAGCCCCTGAACGCGGTCGGCCTGGGTGCGGGCGCTGGCGAGTTCGCGTTCCGCCTGATCCCGCACTGTCCGGGTCTTCTCAAGGTCGACCCTCAGACTTTCGATCTGGCGAAGCTCGGTCTGCGCTTCGCGCAATTCCAGCTGCGCCTCTGACAGCTCCGCCTGCATCTCACTGAGACGAGTCCGCAAACCATCGGCTTCCCCCCAGGCCTTGCGCAGAAGCACCACGCTCACCCCGCCCAGAATGAGACAGGCGCCGCCGAGCGCGATCAGAGCAAGTGAAACGGGATCCATGGCGCACCTTCACATCAGACCAGAACGAAACGGGACCATACATGAGTCCCGTTCGGCGCGCGCCTTGCATTTTCACCTGAAAGACGACTTTCGGGGGATCAATATGCGCCTGTTTGATACGCCTTTGTCCGAGCTTGGCATCCGGGACCTGGACCGGTGGCGGGAACTGGCGCGTCCGGATGGGCGTCTTGTCAGCCCCTATCTCCTGCCCGATTTCGCCCAGATGGTGGATGCCCAGCGCCATGATGTGCGCGTCATCATCGCCGAGGAAAACAGCGCCCCGATTGGCTATTTCGCCTATCACGCCCCCCAGGGCGGCATTGCGCGCCCGGTGGGAGCGCCGCTGTCAGACTATCAGGGGTTCGCGGCCGTTCCCGGCTTCAGGGTGGATGAAAAAGACCTTTTGACCGCCATGGGCGCGGATGTGCTGGTCTATGACAACTGGATGGGTCAGCCTTTGGGCAAGACCCGCGCGCAAACCCGCTCCTCCATCATTGATCTAAGCGAGGGCCTCGACAGCTGGATGGCGCGCAAGGAAGCCACCCAGCACAAGCACTTCAAGAAGCTGCGCCAGCGTCAACGCAAGGCCGAGCGCGAATTCGGACCGATCCGCGTGGTGTTTGGCGACCCGCTGGGCGATCACTTCGACACGCTGCGCACCTGGAAGAGCCAGCAATATCGCGATACGGGCCTGCTGGATCTGTTTGGCGTCGCTTGGGTGGACTCCGTCATCCGCAATTGCGCCGCGCGCAGCTTCGGTCCGTTCCGCGGCCTCGTCGCCTCCCTGTATCTGGGCGAGCGTCTGGCGGCGGTGGAAATGGGGATTGTCGCAGGCGATGTGTATCATTCCTGGATGCCCGCCTATGATCCGGCCTTCCGCGCCGTGTCGCCCGGCCATTTGCTGCTTCAGGGCATCATCGAGGCCGCGCCCAACATGCGCATCAACCGCATCGACCTGGGCGGCGGCGATTACGCCTACAAGGCCGCCTACACCGATTACGAGGTGGCGCTCTCAGGCGGACGCGCCATGAAGCCGAGCGCGGCCATGGCCAGTCTTCTCGCCTGGGATGGCGCGGAGGCGGCCGCCCGTCTCCTGCCTGGCCCGCTGGCGAATGCGCCCCTGAAGCTGCGCCGCCGCTGGGCCCAAACCGCCGCCGCCGAACCGGTCCTGGTCCGGCGCGTCCACCATATGGGCGAAGCCTTCCTCAAGGCGCCGCAACGACTGACGGCCTAGCCTTTAACGGTTCCATTCAGCGCCTGATCGCCTATCTTCCCGGCAAACCATTTACGGGGAGACCACTATGATCCGTTCCACCGCCATCGCCGGCCTGAGCCTCATGGCTCTGTCCTCCGCCGCCTTCGCCCAGGACGTCATTGAGACCGAACAGGCCGATTTCATCGTCGAAACCGTCGCGGGCGGGCTGGAATACCCCTGGTCCATCGCCTTCCTGCCGTCTGGCGAGATGCTGGTCACCGAGCGCGAGGGCCGACTGCGCGTCATCGATGCGAACGGGCTTCGCGAAGCCCCGGTTTCGGGCTTGCCGGATGACCTGCTGGTGGAACGTCAGGGCGGTCTGCTGGACGTCGCGCTGGCGCCCGATTTCACCGACAGCCGCATGATCTATTTCAGCTATGCCGAAGGCACGGCGCAGGCGAACAACACCGCCCTCGCCCGCGCGACCCTCAGTGAAGACCTCACCACGCTCGACAATGTTGAAGACATCTTCCACGTCAATTTCGAGAAGGCGGGCGGGTTCCACTTTGGCGGACGCATCCTGTTCAACCCGGACGGGACGCTGTTCCTGACCCTGGGCGAAGGCGGCAATTACCAGCAGGAATCCCAGAACCCCGAGAACCATCTGGGCGCGGTCGTGCGCCTCAATCTCGACGGATCGATCCCGGCTGACAATCCGGTGATCGAGAACGGCGCGCCGGGCGTCTACACCTATGGCCACCGCAATTCCCAGGGCATCGCCCGCAACCCCATTACCGGCTCGGTCTGGGAGCTGGAGCATGGCGCGCGCGGCGGGGACGAGATCAACATCCTTGAAGCCGGAACCAATTACGGCTGGCCCGAAATCACCTACGGCATCAATTACGACGGCACGATCATTACCGAGGACCGTGAACGCGAGGGCCTCGCCCAGCCGATCTGGTACTGGAATCCCTCCATCGCCCCGTCCGGCATGATGTTCTACACCGGCGACCGCTTCCCTCACTGGCAGGGCGACCTGTTCGTCTCCGCCCTGGCCGGCAGCAAGATCGAGCGTCTGGAAGTTGATGGCGACCGGGTGATCAGCGTCGAACCGCTGCTCGAGGATCTGGGTCAGCGCTTCCGCGATGTGCGCACGGGCCCGGACGGCGCCATCTACACCCTGACCGATGACTTTGAAGGCTCGGTGCTGCGGCTTGTCCCGGCGGAATAAGATCCTGAAGGGCTGGCTCTAGAGCCAGCCCTTTTTCCGGAACCACCAGATCAGACCGCCCGCCACACCGAGACACAGGGCGCATACGAGGGCGAAGGCATAGGGCCAGTTGGCGCCTGGCAGTCCGCCCACATTGATGCCCAGAAGCCCCGTCAGGAAGCCCAGCGGCAGGAACACCGCGGCCACCACCGAGAGCAGCAACATGGCCGAGTTCATCTCCTCGGCCCGCGCATCCACCATCTGATCGTTGAGGATCGAGCTGCGGTCGCGAACCATGTCCAGCTCCTCCACAAGCCGGGTCAGCTGATCGGCCGTCTCGCGCAGACTGACGCGGACACCGGGCACACGCAGCGGGCCGATATCCTCCACCGACAAGCGCGCCAGCACATCACGCTGCGGAGCCAGATAACGCCGCAGCGCAATCGTCGTGCGTCGCACCTCGGCCAACTGTCCGCGCAGACCGGACGCCTGGTCCACGCTCCGCTCCTCCAGATCATCGATCTCGTCCACCAGCTCGTCGAGCACCGGCTCCATGCGCGCGGTCAGCCCCTGAGCCAGGGCGCAGATGAAGTCCGAGGCGGTGGCGGGTCCCTGCCCGGCCCTGAAACCGTCCGCAATCTCGGCGACCGCCATCAGACGCCGCATCCGGGTTGAAATCACGAGCCGGTCACTGACCCAGAGCCGGATGGAGACCATGTCCTCGGGGTCCGAGTTCGGATTGAGGTTCACCCCTCGCATGATCAGGATCAGCCCGTCGGCATGTTCGGCCACACGCGGACGCGTGTCTTCCCGGCCCAGGGCGCTGGCGACGACCGCATCGGCCTGCGCCTCGATCCAGGCGGTTACGCCCTCCGCGCTGCGATCCAGGTGAACCCAGCGATACACGACCTCCCGGCCCGCGGGCGCGCCAAGATCCTCGACCGGGCGCGTTGCTCCGCCCGCCATGACATCAAACGCGTAAATGGGTGTGGGCGTCATGCGTCAGCTCCATCCGCACCGGAACTGGTCTGTCCCGGGATGATGTGCAGGTCCCGTTGCGGGAACGGAATCCTGACCCCGTTCGCCTCGAAGCGGTCGACAATGGCGAACATGACCTCGCTTTGCGGCACCATGCGGCCCTTGGTGACGTCGCTGACCCAGAACCAGAGCGTGAAGTCGATGGAGCTGTCGCCAAAGGTTCGCATCACGCAGAGCGGCGCCGGATCCTCGATGCACAGCGGGTGCGCGCTCGCCGCCTCCAGCATCAGGGACTGGGCGAGGTGCAGGTCCGAGCCATAGGCGACCCCCACCTTGATCTCCACCCGGCCGCGCGTGTTGTTGAGCGTCCAGTTGATCACCCGGCCGGTGATCAGCTCCTCGTTGGGGATCAGGATTTCCTTGCCGTCAAAGGTCTCCAGCAGGACATAGCGGGCGCTGGTGCGTCGCACGAACCCGGTCGTGCCGTCGGCCAGCTCGACAAGATCATCTTCCTCCACAGAGCGTTCGGCCATCAGGATCAGACCGGAAATGAAGTTCGAGGCGATCTTCTGAAGCCCGAACCCCAGGCCAATGCCCAAGGCGCCGCCAAAGACCGTCAGGGCGGTCAGGTCGAGCCCCACCACGTCCAGCGTGATCAGACCGGCGATGATGTAGATGGCGATGCGGACGATCTGGGCGATCAGCGAGCGCGTGCCGGACTTGAACGCCTTGGAGCTGCGGATGCGCGTGTCGAGGACCCCGGCGATGACCGCAGCCATCCAGTAGACCAGCGCGAGCACCACGATCACCCGCGCCACCATATAGGCGGTGATAGTGAAATCCCCGGTCGAGAAGCTCAGTCGTTCGGAACTCAGAAGACGTTCAACCGGATCCAGCCAGCCCGCCACACCGGCGACCAGAATGGCGCACAGGCCCAGAAACAGCGCCCAGAGGATGAGCGGTCGAAACCGCGAGCCTTGCGGCTTCTCGTCGATGGTCTCGGTCTCTTCGATCATGGTCCGTCCTGATTCCTGTCACTCGGTCCGTCGACCAAAATGCGTCAGGACTCGCCGACTTGCCAGCGTGCTGACATCCGGAAGATGTCAGACCTGAGCGTCCGCATCGCCTGGACGCGCCTCAGGACAGAAAAAACCCCGCCGGTTTCCCGGCGGGGCAGAGTACGGGTTCCTTTGAGGATCCTAGAACTGCTTGCGCAGCGTGATCCCGTAGGTGCGAGGCTGGTTTGGATAAGCGGAGAAGGAGCCCGCTTGCAGCGTCGTCGGGAACCCCGAAGTGTAATACTCGTCCTCGTTCAGGTTCCGCGCCCAGAGCAGGGCTTCGAGACCGTTATCGAGGTTCACCCCGAAGGAGGCGTTGATGGTGTTCACCGACCGGGTGATGTCATCCGGCAGGTTGTTGAGCAGCTTGACCTCGGATTCGTACTGGTAGTCGGCCCGGAAGAAGGCCTCGCCGCCATTGAAGTCGCGAGTGTACTGAACACCGAAGGAGCCGGCGAATTCGGGAATGCCCGCAACGTCCTCGCCGCTGAGATCGCCCACGCCATTGGCGACGCCGTCCGCCAGGTCTTCCGGACTGCCCGTGACGACGGGCGCCCCCGGATAGCTGTCATACTCGGCGTTCATCCAGATGCCTGACAGGGTGAAGGTCAGGCCCGGAATGGCCGGCGGGTTGATCGTGCTGTCAAACTCCAGGCCCTGGCTGGTCTGTTCGCCGGCGTTCACCACCGCAAAGCCCGCGCCCTGGAAGATGGAGGACTGGAAGTCCTCGATGGTCTGGTCAAACAGCGCCACATCCAGCGAGCCCCAGGAGAAGCGGGTCTTGAAGCCGATCTCGAGCGTGGTCGTGATTTCCGGACGGGCAAAGCGCTGATTGCCGGCGACCCCGAGCGCTTCCGCGGTGTTCACCACCGTGGGCAGGCCCAGAGCGTTGTCCGCCGCCAGTTCGCCGGCCGCCCTCAGGGCGGCGACATCCGCCGTATTCGGACGGGTGTCCGGCGTCAGGTTCCAGGAGGACGCCTTGAAGCCGCGCGCATAGGAAACGTAGACATTGGTCCGGTCCGTCGCGTCGTAGGCCAGACGCAGGGTGTAGGGCCAGTCTGAATCATTGGTCTGGCCGTCTTCCACCGAGTTCGGGAACGGGGTCAACGCGCCCAGCGGCTGGAGTCCCAGCTGGAAGAAGTCCAGAAGCGGGTTGGCCAGGGGCAGACCCGTCGCCGGGTCCACCACGACGCCGTTCACCAGCACGCCGCCATTGCCCAGGGCCACCGAGTTGAACGTGGTCGAGGCGTTGACGAAGGCGTTGAAGATCGCCGGTTGGGAGGCCGCAAAGGCGCCCACCTGCGTCGGGTCATTGGGATTAACGCCGGCGCTCTGCAGGAAGCTGCCCAGACCCAGCTGGACAAAGTTCAGGTCCGAGAACGGGTTGGTGCGGATCACATTGGTGAAATCAACGCTCTTGTTGGTCTCGAAGTAAGCCAGGCCCGCTGTCAGGACCAGGCGATCGGTCAGATTGAAGTCCATCTGGCCGAAGATCTGGAACTGCTCGTCGGTCTGTTCCGCCGTGAAGCGCGTCCCGCCGCCTTCGGCATAGAAGGTGCCGGGCGCGAAGCCGAGCGGCGCCTCGAACATCGCCAGGGCGCCGCCGGTCAGGATGTCCACATAGGCGCGGGAATCTGCGCCATAGATACGGGCGTCCTCCACGGTCATGTCTTCGTCCGAATAGAACGCGCCCAGCAGGAAGAAGGCCCGGTTGTTCCAGTCGCCGGTCAGGCGGAATTCCTGGGTGAAGGTGCTCACGTCCAGCCCCCGGATATTCTCTCCCAGGATATCCAGATCGGTGAAGTCGCCCTCATAGTCGACGAAATCGTCGTACTGACGGAATGCGGTGATCGAGCTGAGGGTCAGATTGTCGTTCAGCTCCCAGTCCGCCTGCAGCGAAATCCCCGAATTCTCGATCTGGTTCCGGTTGGGCAGATCGGTGGCGATCCGGTAGGCGAAATCGCCCTGCGAGGTCTGTCCGCCCAGCAGGCCCCGAATGGCGGGGCCGGCGGCGCCGTCGGTGACGCGATCCGTGCCGCAGCATTGTTCGTCGATCTCGTCATAGTCCGCGATCAGGCGCAGTTCGAGATTGTCGGTCGGCAGCATCAGCAGCTGGCCGCGAATGGCGTAGCGGTCCCGATCATTGAAATCGCCGCCCGGCCCGCTGTTCTCGTAATATCCGTCACGCTGGTTCATGCTGCCGGACAGGGAGAAGGCGACATTCTCGTTGAGCGGTCCGGTGACCGAGCCCTTGAGGATCGTCGCGCCGAAATTGCCGAACGTGACCTCGCCCGTTCCGCCCCACTCGAAAGACGGGCTCTCGGTGATGATGCTCACCACGCCCGCCGTGGCGTTCTTGCCGAACAGGGTCGATTGCGGACCGCGCAGCACCTCCACCCGCTCGATCCCCATCAGGTCAGACAGGACCGAGCCCGCCCGAGGCCGGAACACGCCATCGATATAGACGGCGACCGACGGCTCGATGCCGGGATTGTTCGCGCCATTGCCCTGGCCGCGAATGATGAAGGTCGTGTTGGAGCTGCGCTCCAGCTGACTGACGCGCAGGGCCGGCACGACGGACTGCAGATCAAGCGCATCGATGATCTGCGCGTTCTGGATGGTTTCAGCCTGGACCACGGACACCGCGATCGGCACTTCCTGAAGCGTCTGCTCCCGCTTCTGGGCGGTCACGGTGATGACATCAGGCTGCTGAGCATGCGCCAGTCCCGTCAGACCAGCCGCGAGCGCTGTTGCGCCAAGCGCAACGGACTTGATGGATTTCTTCATTCTTTCCTCCCCCGACGCCTCGCAGCTTTGTCGCCGCTGTTTGGTACAGGCGTGTCCGGACAGGTTAGAGAAGCTTGTGCAGCACAAGCAAGTAAAGACTTGAACAGATATGGATATAACCAATTGTGCAGCGCACCAGAATTTTGGCGACTCCACTCGGGAATTTTGCTGCGCAAGCGAAGCCTGCACTTCTCAAACGTAATGCAATTATGCTTTTATCTGCACTTCTGCATGCAAGTCCGACGTCAGAATACCTGCTGCGCCGCACTCAAAACAGACGCCATGAAAAAACCCCTCGGAGCCGGGCTCCGAGGGGTTTTATCTCAGGATGCCTGAGAGGATCAGGCGCTGGCGGCGCTGATCTCGTCAGACGGGTCACGCAGCACATAGCCGCGGCCCCAGACGGTTTCAATGTGGTGATCGCCGGAGGTGGCCGAAGCGAGCTTCTTGCGCAGCTTGCAGATGAAGACGTCGATGATCTTAAGCTCCGGCTCGTCCATGCCGCCGTAAAGATGGTTGAGGAACATTTCCTTGGTCAGGGTCGTGCCCTTGCGCAGGGAAAGCAGCTCCAGCATCTGGTATTCCTTGCCGGTCAGATGCACGCGCTGGCCATTCACTTCGACGGTCTTGGCGTCGAGGTTCACAGCGATGTCGCCGGTCTTGATGATCGACTGGGAGTGGCCTTTGGAGCGACGCACCACCGCATGAATGCGGGCGATCAGCTCTTCCTTGTGGAAGGGCTTGGTCATGTAGTCGTCAGCGCCCGAACCGAGGCCGCGCACCTTGTTGTCGATGTCGGCATTGCCCGAGAGGATCAGGATCGGCGTATCGACCTTGGCCACGCGCAGGGTTTTGAGCACGTCAAAACCGGGCATGTCCGGAAGGTTCAGATCCAGCAGAATGATGTCATAGTCATAGAGTTTGCCGAGATCGACACCCTCTTCGCCCAGGTCCGTCACATACGTGTTGAAGCCCTCTGACTTCAACATCAGCTCGATACCCTGCGCTGTCGCGCGATCATCTTCGATCAGCAGAACCCGCATCGGTTCCCTCCCATGGCCGACGCACGAATCACCACCTCCGCGCGACGTCACAACCGTTAACCTTATTCGCTATCAGAGGCGAGAAACCCTTATGGGAAGTTAACGACTGTTTGACTCCCGTGGCAGAATCGAGTCCTGCAGCTCGAATCACAGATTAAAGGCCATATTAATCATGAACTTGATTGTGCTGGAAAAAATTCACGAATCGTAAAAAAGCCCCCGCCGACAGACCGGCGAGGGCTTCTCAAATCCGTGGAAAACTCCGAAAATCTCAGCGGTTTTCAGGGCCTCGTTTTCAACGCCACAGAGCTATTCCGCGGCCTGCATCAGCGCCGGCGCCAACGCCGCCAGAACCGGCGCCCATTTGTCGTCCTGGCTCTGCACCCGGCCATCATAGAGGATGCGATCCTCATAGCCGCTGATCCACAAAGCCTCGGGATTGCGGCGCGCGATCACGATGTCGCTCTGCCGGTCCGAATGCGGCGTGCGGTGCAGGCGGAAAACGACCAGACCGTCCGCCAGCGCCTCACCCAGCTCGCCGCCCAGCGAACGCAAACGCTCATCCCCGTCGATGACCGAGACCATCTCCATCTTGCCCGCCTCGGTGGACAGGGCGAAGCGCGAGCGCTCGATCCCTGACAACCCATGCTGGCTTTCGGCGTGCAGCTTCCAGGCTTTCTCGACCGGCACGGCGAAGGCGCGGAAGCCCTCGATCTCGCGACACTGGAAGAAATAGTGATTGTTCACACCCATGCGCTTGAGCTCCTGCTGCATCAGGCGCAGGGCGTCCGCATCGTCATTCACGCCGTCAATGATGGGCGTCTGGTTCTCCAGCGTCACAAAGGGACGCGCCCGCAGTCGGGTCGCCGCCTGTTCCACGAGCGGGTTGCGCAGCGGGCGACCGCGCTCATCACGCACATAATCGCCGTTCACATCCAGACGCAGGAACTCATCGGGGTGGGTGAAGTGGACCATGAAGGCCACCAGCACCTGGGGATGCACCTCATGGAAGAGATCGAGCATGCGGAAGAAATTGTCGTCAAAGCGCTCGGGATAGAACGCCATCTCCTTGGTGCCGATGCGGATCACCTCGACGCCCGCTTCCGCAAGGCCATTGAGATAGTCAAACAGATTGCGGTTCGACAGCACCATCGGGTCGCCGCCCGACAACAGGACCTCGCGCACCTTGGGCTTGTGGGTGATCTCGCCGCGTTCGACCTTGGCGTTATGGGTCTCGATATAGTCCTTCACCTCGTGGATCGAGGCGGTGTCCTTGCCCGTCTTGCCGGTCAGGAAGTCCGACCGGTAGCAATACCGGCACCAGCTCGAACAGGTGCGCACCACATAGACGAGGCACAGCTCGTATTTGTGCAAGAGGCCCGGAATGGGGCTGTATTTGAGCTGGTTGGACGGATCGGCCTCGCCCGAGAGGTCTTCCATCTCTTCAGGACGCGCCTTGATCAGGTTCTTCACCGCCGTCGAGCGCTTGGCGAGATCAAGGTAATAGCCCGTCGCCCGCGGCGGCAAACGGTTTGAAACCCCCGCCGCTTCCAGCTCATCCAGCTCCTCGGCGGAATAAACCTCCGCCCCGCCCTCATCGAGATATTTGCGATACCGCGGCAGGTCGTGAACGACATAGCGGTTGAACTTGCTCTCTTCTATCTGGCCGTAGAGATTATCTTTGTTTTGACGCGAAATGGCTTTTTTCTTCGGGCGCGATCCTGCGATGCGCACAGTCTTGGCGTTGAGCGACATAAGGCTCCCTCGTCGTCGAATACTCGGCGGCGGCGCTTGCGCCAGCGATGTGAAACTAGGTGAGGCACCGGATTTCAGTCCCTCGACGCGCCCTGGACCTTCGTTCGAAGACCACCCCTTGCTGGCGCAAAGGCTCGGATACGGGCGCGTGAGCACGCTGTCAGGCGGCTGCAGCCCGTCGAGCCGAAGGGGAACATAGCCATTCGCACTCAAAAGAAAACCGGCTTACGGAAGTTTATTGCGCGCGTCACAAAGCAAGTTCGTGCAGCGACGTTTACGCGGCTGAAACCGCGTTTGGGTTAAACAAGGGTTCCAAGCGGGGAAAAGCCCTGTGCAACAACGCGAGAAGAGCGGTGGATAGCCTGATCGACCGGATCTCCAATCTGGAGACCCGAACGTTCAAAGGCCGCGTATCAGCGGTCAACGGCCTGTTGGTCGAGGCGGAGGGGCCGGCGATGGCGCTGACCCTCGGCGCGCGCGCTCATCTTGACGGTCCTGTCAAAGCCAGTTTCGAAGTCGTCGGCTTTCGGGGCGAGACCGCCCTGATGATGGCCTATGACGATCTGACCGGCGTCCGCCCCGGCGCGATCGCCACGCTCGATCCGCGCGGCGACGCCATCCGTCCGCACAAGGCCTGGCTGGGTCGGGTGATGGACAGCTTCTGCCGCCCACAGGATTCTCTGGGCTTCCTGCCCGAGGGCGATGTGGAGTACGCCCTCAAAGGCCGCCCGCCGGGCGCCCATAGCCGCCAGCGTCTGGGCGAACGCCTCGATCTGGGCGTGCGCGCCATGAATGTCTTCACCCCGATGCGGCTGGGCCAGCGCCTGGGTGTCTTCGCCGGCTCGGGCGTGGGCAAGTCGGTACTGCTGTCCATGCTGGCGCGCGGCTCTGAAGCGGATGTCATCGTCATTGGCCTGATCGGCGAACGGGGCCGCGAAGCCCGCGAATTCGTCGAGGACGTGCTGGGCCCTGAAGGTCGCGCCCGCTCTGTCGTGATCACCGAAACCTCGGACGCTCCCGCCCTGGCGCGGCGCCGGGCCTGTTACACCACGATGGCGACGGCGGAATACTTCCGCGATCAGGGCCTGAATGTCCTGTGCCTGATGGATTCCATCACTCGCTTCGCCCTCGCCCAGCGCGAAATCGGCCTCGCCGCGGGCGAGCCGCCGACCACGCGCGGCTATACGCCTTCGGTCTTTGCTGAACTGCCCGGCTTGCTCGAGCGCGCCGGCCCCGGACCGCAGGGCACGGGCACCATCACGGGCCTGTTCACCGTGCTGGTGGACGGTGATGACCATAACGAACCCATTGCGGACGCCGTCCGCGGTATTCTGGACGGCCATATCGTGATGAGCCGTTCGATCGCCGAGCGCGGGCGGTTCCCCGCGATCGACGTTCTCAAATCGATTTCTCGCTCCGCGCCCGAAGTCTATGCGCCCGAAGAGGCGCCGCTCGCGCGTGAAGCTCGAAAACTCCTCGCCGCCTATGCGGACATGGAGGAGCTGATCCGACTGGGAGCCTATTCCAGCGGGTCGAACCCGGAGGTGGACCGGGCGATCGCGGCCAATGAACCGCTTGAAGCATTCCTGGGACAGGGAAAAGACGAGACCTCATCCATTGGAGAGAGTTTCGCACACCTGGCCGGGATTTTGGGTGATGGATAGGGATAAGACATGGCGACACGTTCACACGCACCGCTGATCCGGCTGGCCCGGTTCAAGGTTGAGGAACTGCAAAAGCAGATGGCCGAGATCGAGCGCGCCCGCGCCTCGATCAACGATCAGATCGACCGGCTCGAGGAAAGCGTTCCTGAAGAGCAGGCGATCGCAGAGGAAAACCGTGACGGCTACCTCGCCTATGGCAGCTATGCCCGCTCGGTGATCCAGCGCAAGGACAAGCTGCGCACGTCTCTGGGCGAGGTGGATGCGCAGGCCGACGAGCTGCGCGGCCGTCTGGAAACGGCGTTTGCCGATCTCAAGAAATACGAGCTGCTTGAAGAGCGTCGCCTGACCCGCATCCAGGATGCGCTTAAGGCCGCCGAGCAGGCCCAGATGGACGAGATCGCCGGCCAGATGCGTCGACGCGCCCAGTAACAGGACCGCCCCGGCTCTCAACCCTCGTCAGGCGCAACCACGCCTGAGAGGAGAGTTTTGGCTTGATCCCAATCCTTTACACAGTATTAATCCCCTTCAGACGTGACGGATCCTGGGGGGGATATGAGGGGACGACGCATACTGGAGCTGGGGCTGGCCGCGATGATTGCGAGCGGCGGCCTGTTTGCAGCCTTCGTACCGGGCGCCGCCTCTGACGCGCCAGTCCATGACCTTGATCCGTCGCTCACCGGTCACGCCCTGCCCACACCCCGGGTCAATCCCGCTCAATTGCGCAATCCGGAATTCTATCGCGACCTGAGAATCTCCGAAGCCTCGCGACGTGTGGCCAACGCAGTCATGTCCCACACGGTTGATCTCGATAACTCCAGGCCGGACGAGCGGATCGCCTCTCCTCACATCGCCATGGAAGGCTTCGCCATCTCGCCGCGCGCGCAATCGGAATCCGGCGATGGCTGGTCCGCCTCGGCGCTTGGCGTGCAGGTGCGCGTCAATCCGGAGACCGGCGTCTCAGATCCGCAATGGTGGATTGTGGGTGGCGCGGGCCGCGAGAGCTATGCCGTTTCGCCGGGCAGTCTGCGCGAGTTCACGGTCGCCCCCTTCTCGTCCGAAACCGTGATCGGCGACACCCATGTGGGCGTCGCCGTCAAGCTCTCCGACCGCGCCCACGCCAGCTTCGGCTATGTGCGGGAAAAGCGTGAGTTTCATCTTGGACGCGAGGACTGGGAGGAAGACGAACACTTCCTCGGCGTCGGCCTGCACGCGCGCTGGTAGCGAGGATCAGGCCGCCGAGGCCAGTTTCGCCGCCATGGCGGGTTTGGCGTACAGACCCCGATGCCCGCTGATCGGACGCAGGCTGTCGGTCAGACCGACCACCGTTTCCGCCGCGCCCAGAAGCAGGAAGCCGTCATCGGCCAGTTGCGCCGCCAGACGGTCGAGCACCTTGGCCTTGGTCTGGATGTCGAAATAGATCAGCACATTGCGGCAGAAGATAACGTCCATCTTGCCGAAGCGCGCAAAGTCATCGAGCAGGTTGGCCTGTTCGAAGCGCACTTTCTGACGCAGCTGGGGTTTGATCCGCCAGGAATCGCCGACCTGATCGAAATGCTTCACCAGGCGCTGGATCGGCAGGCCGCGCTGCACCTCGAACTGGGTGTAGATGCCCGCCTTGGCTTTCTCCAGCACAGGCGCGCTCATGTCCGTGGCCAGAATATCCGCGCTCAGGCCGGGGATCTCATCCAGCAACATGCCCAGGGAATAGGGCTCCTGTCCGGACGAGGCCGCCGCACACCAGATTTTCAGCTGGCGTCCCATGCGCGCCGTCTTGAGCGCCGGCGCAATCACGTTCTCGAACAGGTCAAACGGCGTCTTGTCGCGGAAGAAGAAGGTTTCATGCGTGGCGAGCGCCTCGCTGGCGGCCACGCAGATGCGCTGGTCGCCGCGCATCATGGCGTCGATCAGGGCCTCAACGGAGGCGAACCCTTCCTTGCGGGCGAGCGGGCCCAGCCGACTGTCGATCAGGTACGCCTTCTCCTGGCCGAGCACCAGGCCTGAACGCTTGCGAACATCCTGACAGAGAAAGTCGAACTTGTTTGAAGGAAGAGCGCTCATAGCGGTCCTTTCAGGCGCCGGGTCAGTTCCGGCCCAATGTCTTTTAGGCTCAAGATTTGGTCTGCGAGTCCGGCTTCGGCAACCGCGCCCGGCATGCCCCAGACCACGCTGGACGCCTGATCCTGGGCGATGACCTGGCCGCCGGCCTCACGAACAGTGCGGGCGCCGTCGCGGCCGTCATGACCCATGCCGGTCAACACGACGGCGAGCACGCCATTGCCGGCGACCTTGGCGCAGCTGTTGAACAGCGGATCCACGGCCGGACGGCAGAAATTCACAGGCGGGGACTGATCCAGATGGGTCGTGATCACCCCGTTGTTCGAACGCAGGGTCATGTGGAAATCACCCGGCGCCAGATAGATGCGGCCCGGACGCAGCGGTTCGCCTTCCTTGGCTTCCGCAGCCGGCATGCCCAGCTTGCTCAGGTGCTCGGCCAGAATGGCGGTGAACAGCTTGGGCATGTGCTGGGTGATGACGATGGGCACATTGGTGTCGCGCGGCAGCGCGCCGATGACGTCGCGCAAGGCCTGCGGTCCGCCCGTGGACGAGCCGATCGCGATCAGGCTGGGCCGGCGCGCCGGCGCCACGGGGCGCGGCGTTGCGGGTTTGACCGAGATTGGACGCGGCGCCATCCCGGCCGGGCGCGGGCTCAGCGCCACCAGCTTGTCGAGCAATTCCTTGCGATAGGCTTCCGCTCCCGCCACGCGGCCCGCCTCGGGCTTGGGCGCATAGTCGGCCGCGCCCAGCGACAGGGCGCGCATGGTGATCTCGCCGCCCTTCAGGGTCAAAGTGGACGCCATCACCACCTTGGCCTTGGGGCAGGCCTTGAGGATTTGCGGCAGGGCCGTCAGCCCGTCCATGCGCGGCATCTCAATGTCGAGCACCACGATGTCAGGCTGCAGTTCGGCCGCCTTGCGCACGCCGACTTCGCCATCTGAACAGGTCGCTGCAACCTGCAGGCGGGAATCCGCCTCGATCCAGCGCGACACCAGACCGCGCACCACGGCGCTGTCGTCGATGATCAAGACGCTGGGCAGCCCGGATCGGCCCGCAGGGGAAGCAGATACGCTCACTTGGTTCTTCCGATCTAGACCAGGCCGGTTTCGGCGAATTTGCTCTCGATGATGTCACCGTCAAACGGCTTCATGACATACTCATCCGCACCCGCGCGCAGCGCCTGGGTGATATGGGCCATGTCATTCTCGGTCGTGCAGAACACGACGACAGGCTTCTTCCCGTCGGGCTCTTCGCGCAGCTTGATCAGGAAATCCAGGCCGTTCATGACCGGCATGTTCCAGTCCAGAAGCACCGCCTCGGGCATGTTCTTCTTGCAGTAATCCAGCGCCTGCTGGCCGTCGGCGGCCTCTTCACAGGCAAAGCCCAGATCTTCAACGATTTTACGGGCGACTTTCCGGATAACCCGGCTGTCATCCACAACAAGGCAGGTCTTCATAGCCATGCTCCAAGATTAAGCCGCAAGTCCGCCTTGCCAGGCGATCAGGGCTCGGATGTCCAAAACCGCCAACAAATCCTTTTCCAGACGGTGAACGCCCTTGAGCAGAGCGCGCCATTTCGGATCCAGATGGGCCGGGGTGGGTTCAAGCGTATCGGATTTCAGGCGCATGACTTCGCCCACCTGGTCGACCAGGACCCCGAACAGCTCCGTACCTTCTTCTAGTCCCAGGGCCATGACAGCGGCGTCCGGGTCGCGGGGCGGCAGCCCCAGACGGTGGCGTGCATCAACCGCCGTCACGATGCGGCCGCGCAGGTTCAACAGGCCCGCGATTTCTCCCGGCGCACGCGGGACAGACGTCACGTCCTGCGGCGAGAAGACTTCCCGGATCTGTTTAACTTCGACGCCGAACAGCTGGTCGCCAATGCGAACCGTGACGTATTCGAAGCTATCTTCAACAGACATGCCTGCTCTCCTCTAGGCCGCGCTGCGCGCGGCTTGGTCCAGCGCCGCGATCAGGCCGCCACGATCCCCGGCCGGCATGATGGCGACAAAGCCCTCGGTCGACTGGGTGTAATCGTGCTCACCGACGCCCAGTCTAGGCACATTGGTGTAAACACCTTCTTCCTGAAGACGCGCGAGTGCAGCCGGATCCCCGACCAGCACGTCGTATTCCGCGCCCATGGTCGCCGCGTCACGCGCTTCGTGAAGCCCGCCCGCCACGGTGACGTCATAGCCCGCCGCCGCCAGCAGCGGAGCCAGCATGCGCCGGGAGAAGGCGTCGGCCTCAACCAGCAGCACCGCATTGCGGCCCGTGCCGGACTTGCCCTTGCGCTGCGGCGCGCCATTCCAGGCGCGTTGCATGTGCCAGGCGATATCGAGCACTTCGGTCGCCTTGCCCTTGATGATGGCCGAACCGATCACGCCCGGGCGATCCGATCCCATTTCCAGATCGAGGCGCTCTTCCACCACGTCGAGGATCTCGTCCACCGCGACGCCCGCGGAGCGGCCATCCTCGGCGAAGACCAGAACCGGCTGACGCCCCTCGGTGGGGAAGTGATCCATGCCGCCCGCATGCGCCAGAGGCAGCAGGCGTCCGCGATACTGAACCACATAACGTCCGTCGGTCTGTTCGATGGTGTTCGCTTCGAAGTCTTCCAGACGCGTGATGAGGCTGACCGGAACCGCCTTGGGCTCCTCCCCGCCGGCGCGGACCAGCAGCAGGCGCTGGCGGCCATTGGCGCCATGCGCCTCGGACGCGTCCTCGGCGGCCGCATCGCTCTTCTCTTCGTCCTCGGCGGAGGAGGTTTCCTGCGCCAGACCGTTGGGATCGAGGATCATGATCACCGAGCCGTCGCCCAGAATGGTCGCGCCGGAGAACACATTGATGCTGCGCAGCGGACCCGAGAGCGGCTTGACCACGATCTCCTCGGTGTCGAGCACGTCATCCACCACAAGGCCGATCTTGCGGCCGGCCGCCTCGAGCACGATGACATAACCGGTCATTTCGTCTGCAGAGGTCGGCGGCGCGGTGTTCAGCACTTCGGTCAGCGCAATGACCGGCAGAAGACGGTCGCGCAGGCGGATCATGTTCGCGCCATTCAGCGTCTCGACCGCGATCGAGGAGCCCGCGCCCACCCGGACCAGCTCTCGCACCGACAGTTGCGGCGCCGCGAAGCGCTCCTCGCCCGATTTCACGATGAGGGCGGAGACGATCGCCAGGGTCAGCGGGATCTTGATGGTGAAGGTGGTGCCCTTGCCCTGTTCGGAGAACAGTTCGATGGACCCGCCAATCTGTTCGATATTGGTGCGCACCACGTCCATGCCGACGCCGCGGCCGGACAGGTTGGTGACCGCCGCCGCCGTCGAGAAGCCCGGCGCGAAGATGTAGCGCTGGATCTGCGCTTCGCTCATGTTCTCGAGTTCGGCCTCGGTCGCGAGACCCTTCTCGATCACCTTGGCGCGAATCTTTTCGGCGTTCAGCCCGCGACCATCATCGATGATCTTCATGATGATGGCGCCGCCTTCGTGATAGGCGGACAGCTTCACCGTGCCCATTTCACTCTTGCCGGCGGCGACGCGCTCATCGGGCGTCTCCAGGCCATGGTCGCAGGAGTTGCGGATCATGTGGGTGAGCGGATCACGGATCAGCTCGAGCACCTGCCGGTCCAGCTCGGTGTCTTCGCCTTCCTGGACGAGGCGGATCTTCTTGCCCAGCTCCTGGCTGACGTCGCGCACGATTCGCGGCAGCTTGCGCCAGGCGTCGCCGACCGGCTGCATGCGGGTCTTCATGACGCCGTCCTGCAGCTCGGCGGTCACCGAGGACAGGCGCTGCAGCGGGGTCTTCAGAGCGGAATCGTCGGAATCGCGAACGATCTGGTGCAGCTGGTTGCGGGCCAGAACGAGCTCGGAAACCGTCGTCATGAGGTTTTCGAGCGTATCCACATTCACGCGGATGGTCGCCTGGGAGCGATGGGATTGCTGCTGACCGCCATCATCATTGGCCGGCGCCTTGGCTGCCTTGGGCGCCGCGCTCGCAGCCGCCGGAGCTGGCGCTGACGGTTCTGATTTCACAGGCGCAGCCGCCTGAACCAGGTCTTCCTCTGCGTCGTCATCGGCCTCGAGGTCGTGATCGTGATCATGACCGGCGTCGGTTTCGGCCTCGGCCTCGAACTCTGGCCCCGGGGTCGCGAGGAAGGCCGCCTCGAGATCCGCCAGGGAGACCTCGCCGGGGCGAAGCTCGCGGCCGAGATCCGCATCATAACCGGAGGGCCCTTCATCGGCTTCGGCGACAATTTCGGGCTCGGGTTCGGGCTCCGGCTCGGGTTCGGGAATGATTTCAGGTTCGGGCGCTGCAGCGGCAGGCGCGCCGGCTTCAGGATCGCCCTTGCCCATGGACAGGGATTCCAGACGATCGATCAGATCGCGGTCCTCGCCTTCAGGCTCGACGCCTGTCTGCTCGAGACCATTGGTGATCTCCTTGATCCGATCCAGGGATTTGAGAACCACGGTCACGGCGTTGGAGTCCGCAACCATGTCGCCGTCCCGGAACTTGCCCAGAAGCGTCTCACCTGCGTGAGCAATCGCTTCCAGCCGTTCCAGGCCGAGGAATCCGCACGTCCCCTTGATGGTGTGAAGCAGCCGGAAAATATTATCCAGCGTCGCACGATCCGTCGGATCCGCCTCAAACTTTACAAGCTCAACGTCAATGACGTCGAGGCTCTCCGACGTCTCTGCGAGGAACTCGCCGATCAATTCATCCATGGTCAGCCCCGGTGTTACAAAGCGGCTTTGTCACCAACACTGTCACGGGCAGAGTTAACGCAAGGTTGGGAACCTGCGCATTCCGTCAAAAGATGTAAGGGATTATTCAGCAGCCTTGATCTGGCTGCCTTCCGGACCAATGAGAGCGGCCAGTTCGACCCGGTCTCCGTCCAGCCGGGCTTCCGCCCGACCACCACTTTCGCGTGCAATCAGCCCGGCATAATAGGGCTGCACGGAACGGCCATCGTAACCATCCTCGGGACGCTCGCCGCGAATGGCTTTCTGATACGCTTCGTCCAGACGCAAACGCATGCCCTTGGCCGCCACCCGCAAGCGCGCACCGCCATCGGAGCTGGCGCTGGCCTCAATGATGACATCGCCGCCGCGCGGCAGGCTGTCCACGCCGATCCAGATCAGATTCAAGAGCACACGGGCCGCCGTCTTGCTGATGGCGCCGCCATCCGAAGGCCAGACCAGATCAGGACGGGAATCCTCGAACATCGGCTCGGCCAGGGACTTGATCTCGGACAGGCTGACCTCGCCTCCCCGTGAGCCGGCGGCGCCGAAACAGACGCGCGCATATTCCAGCTTGGCCCGGATCTGCTTGGCGCCGGTCCGCAGCAGGGCGATGGCGTCATCGCGCATGTCCAGGGCGCTTTCATCGTCCAGAACGGACAGGGCCGCGCCCATGGCGCTGGTCGGTCCCGCAATGTCGTGACAGACGCGGGAGGACAGCAGGGCTGCGAGTTCGGCGGCGGTGGGGGCGGTCTCTGTGCTCATGATCAGTATGCTTAATGCGATTCTCGACTGGAAAAGGGTTAACGGCCTGCGTGAAACTCACACATCGTCATCGAGATCGTCATGTCCGCTGCGGCTGGAATGAAACACCAGCATCATCAGGCCGATGCCCAGCGCCGTCGTGAACACGACTCCCAGAAAGAGCGCCAGCCAACCGTGCCAGCTCATGGAAAAGGCGATCTCGCCGCCATCCATGCTGGTCCAGACAGACACGGACACCCAGACCGAAGCCGCCAGCAGCGCGCCCATCACCACGATGGCCACAAAAATACCCTTCATGGACAATCCCTTCCCTGATACGGGCTCCACATCAAACCGCGCAGCATCTTTGCATCCTGTTAAGCGATGCGCCCTAAATCGAAATATATGGGTAACCCTTAGCCCGGATTTACGACGGGCGCCCTGCCGGACTGGAACGAAGATTGCAGTAAACGGCACTTCCAGATGCGTTTCAGGCGCGCTAGCATTCCCCCGCTGGTGGGGAGCAATGAGGGATAATCTGCGTACATGTCCGGATTTGATGTGCACTTGGCCGACGCCCGGCGTTCACGCTCTTTAGTCTTCTTCATCGCAGTCGGGGCCGCCCTGTTGCTGACGGTCGGGTTCCTGATCAGTCGCGACCAGAGCGATCCGCGTCTGATGGCGCAAGCCCAGACCGAGATGGCGGATGATGACGCGACCGAAATGTCTGCGGAGTCCGCAGATGCTGATGATGCCGCCGTCTCCCCGCTCGAAGCGCTTGACGCGGCGCCCCAGTCTTCGGTGTTGACCGAGCATGCCCTGTTCACCAATCCGAACAAGCGCCCGGCCGTGCACAGCGTGGACGTGACCGTGCGCCGCGGCCAGACCTTCGCCAGCGTTTTGTCGGATGCCGGCGCGGACCGCGTTGACGCCGCCCGCGCGATCAATGCGCTTGATCCGCTCTACGCCGCGCGCCTTCTGCGCGCCGGGCAAGATCTGACGCTCTATTTTGAAACGCCTGCGCCCTATGAGATCCAGCATGCCTTCAACACCGAAGAAGGATCCGTCTCCACCACGCGGCTTGCGGGCTTCTCCTTTCGTCCCGATCAGGAACGCACGCTGACCGTGTCACGGGACGGCCAGGGCCAGTTCCACGCCCGTGAAGCCACCGCCAGCCTGCGCCGCGAAGTCGTGCGCGTGCGCGGCGAGGTCAGTTCCAGCCTCTATCTGTCCGCCATCGAGCTGGGCGCGACCGACCGCGTCGTCTTCGAACTGGCCAATATCCTGGGCTTCGCCGTCGACTTCCGCACCGTCCAGCCGGGCGACCCGTTCGATGTGGTGTTCGAGCGTTTCGTGAACAGTCGTGGCGAAACCGTGCGCACGGGCGACATCCTCTATGTGGTGTTCGACGGTCGCGGCGATCCGCTGGAATACTTCCGCTATGAAATGGATGACGGCGAAGTCGGCTATTACACCGGCGAAGGCGAAAGCGCCCAGCGCCTCCTGATGCGCATGCCGATCAACGGCGCCCGCATCTCCTCGTCCTTCGGCATGCGCTTCCACCCGGTCCTCAATCGCAACCGGCCTCATAACGGCACCGATTTCGCCGCGCCGCGCGGCACGCCGGTGATGGCCGCCGGCGCAGGCATTGTCGAGCGCGCCAACCGCTTTGGCTCCTTCGGCAATTATGTCCGTATCCGCCACGCCAACGGTTATCAGACCGCCTATGCGCACCTTCAGGGCTTCGCCAGCGGCGTGCGCGCCGGCACGCGGGTCCAGCAAGGCCAGATCATCGCCTATGTGGGCACCACCGGTCGCTCCACCGGCCCGCACCTTCATTACGAAGTGCATCTGAACGGCAATCCGACCAATCCGATGAGCCTGGATCTTCCGACCGGTCGCCGACTGGAAGCCGATGAGCTGGATGATTTCACCCGCGCGCGCGATGAATTGCTCCAGATCCGCGACAATGCTCCGCCGGCGCTGGACGTCCGCGAGGATGGCGGCGCCATCCTGACCGCGGACAATGCCGGCGACGCGTAAGCGTCAGGCGCTGCGTTTCAAGCGATAGCTGAGAAAGGCCAGAACGTCCCGCGCGGCTTCCAGCGTGGGCTGGCCGTCTTCGGCGATCAGATCCTTGGTCAGAACGGCATGGGGAAAGGGATTGCCCTGAGGGTTCTTGGCCGCGTCAGGCAGGACCCGCGTCTCGAGGCAGTCGCCCAGCAAATCCTCAAGCGCGGCGAACCGCGCCGCCTTGCATGACGGGTCCCCGTCAAAACGCAAGGCCATCATTTCCAGATTCTCGCGCTGTGACAGAGCCTCCGCCTCGTCCGGATCAAGATGGATCGAACCCGCCGCATTGAACGGCAGGGCGGGCTCGCACGCGACCGCTGCAATGACGCTCGGCTCCACCGCCACCGACCAGGCGAAATTGCCCGTGAGACAAAGCCCGACGGCGCCCACACCCGGCCCGCCGCACTCTTCATGCACCTCACGCGCCAGGGTGCGCAGCCAGTCTGAAATGGGTGAGCCGCCTGATTTGGCGAAGAGACGGATTTCCCGGCTGACGCAGGCGCGCGCCATGCCGCCCACCTTGCCGTGGATCTCCACCAGCTCTTCATGCGGCGTGCCGGCGGCGTCATAAAGCGCGGGGGCGTAGACCCTGAACCCGGCGGCCACGATCCAGTTCGCGAGCCTCCAGAACTCCGGCACGAAGCCGGGCAGCTCATGCATCAGGATGATGCCCGGCCCCTCTCCTTTCACCAGGACAGGATGCGCCATGCCCTGGGCTTCCCAGTCAAACACCGTGGCGAAGGGCGTACGGTCATCCTGCGCCAGTATATCGGAGTAGAGCGCCTGTCGGCTCTCGGATTCAAACTGCGCCATCCAGTGTCCCTCAAGGTCAGGGTCCCGCTGCGACCAGCATGACCGCATTTGCGTCAGTCAGACAGTCCTCATTTTCCGCCAAGGACGAGCTTCAGCTTGACCCCGCGGTCAGCCAGGCGTATCTGCAGCGCCCTGAGCTGGAAGCGCTCGCCGTCCGCAGGATTTCGATCCCTGGTGAAGTCTTCCCTTTGATCTTGTGTCAGTCGTGCAGCTTTCAGGCGGCGCGGCGGCAATGCGGGCCCCGCCGGTATTCAGGCCGCCTTCATGAAAGGCGCACACCATGACGACCCAAATCCTGCCCGATATTGCTGAGCTGAAAGCTCAGGCCAAACGCCTGCGCGCGGCGCTGGTGGATGACGGCGATTTCATCACCCATTCTGAATCCCTTGAGCTTCTGGCGAAGCAATACGGCTTTCGGGACTGGAACACGCTCCACGCCCGCGCCGGCAATCGCCCGAGCGAACCCTATCGCGTGGGCGACCAGCGTTCAGGCGCCTATCTCGGCCAGTCCTTCACCGGCGAAATCGTGTCGGTCAAACGCCTCGCAAACGGCGCGCTCTACCAGGTCAGCTTCGACTTTGACGAGCCGGTGGATGTGGTGCGGTTCGACAGCTTCTCGGCGTTCAGAAAACGCGTCAGCGTAACGCTTGACCGGGATGGCGTGTCGCCAGACCGGACGTCCGACGGCCAGCCTCACGTAAGATTGCGGGCGGTCTAGCGCGCGTACGCCTTCACAAAAAGCGTGATTGCATTGTCGATCACGGCAGCCTGCGGCAAGGGCTCTGCGCCCAGCATGACCGGCCAGAAGACGGGCTCTTTCACGAGCCCCATGAACTGGCGGGCGGCGAGCGCAGAATCCATGTCCGGGCTCAGAACGCCGCGTGCCTTTTCCGCTTCCAGACGCGTGACCAGCACCTGGGTGGCGGGCAGCTTGCCCGCCTCCAGCACCGCACGGGCGAACTCGGGCTGCACCACCGCCTCACTGATGACGAGACGCAGAAAGCCCTTCATCTTCTCCTCAGACAACGCATCAAGCACGCCGGACGCGAAGCCTTCCAGAAACGCTGTCAGATCGAGATCATCAGGAAGCTCGGACAGACGCGTCCTTAATCCTTCATAGAGACGCGCCGCGACAGCGCCGACCAGATCCGCCTTGGAGGGAAAGCGGGCGTAGAGCGTGCGCTTTGAGGCGCGCGCGGCCTTGGCCACCGCCTCCATGCTTACGCCGTTCACGCCCTGCGCCACAAAAAGCGATTCAGCCGCGTCCAGAAGGCGCGCCGTTACCTCGTCCCTCGACGACGGATCGGTTTTTTCCGGTTCCGGACTTGAAGCGGTCATCCTGAAGACCCATTGTAAACGGTACGGTACCGTACCATGCTTTTCTTCTATTGAGGTCTACCATGAAAACTCTGACTCTCACCGGCTTGTCGACACCTGTCGCAAGGCTCGGACTGGGCTGTATGGGAATGAGCGAATTCTACGGCTCGTCTGATGACGCCCAATCCTTGAAAGTCATGGCGCGCGCGGTGGAGCTGGGCGTGACGCTGTTTGACACCGCTGACATGTATGGCGAGGGGCGCAATGAAGAACTCGTCGGGCAGTTTCTGAAAACCCGCCGGGACGCCGTCACCCTCGCCACCAAATGCGGCATCATTCGCAACAACGAGCCTGCCGCCCGCTCCATCGACACCTCGCCGGACTACATCAAGGCGGCCTGCGACGCTTCGCTCAAACGTCTCGGCGTGGAGGTGATCGACCTGTACTATCTGCACCGCCTGGATGGCGTGACCCCGATTGAGGACTCCATGGGCGCCCTCGCCGATCTCGCCAAGGCCGGCAAGATCCGGGCGGCGGGCCTGAGTGAAGTCAGCGCCAGCACGCTCAAACGCGCGCATGCCGTCTTTCCGGTCAGCGCCCTGCAATCGGAATACTCACTGACCACCCGCGACCCTGAATCGGACGGCACGCTTGAAACCTGCCGTGAGATCGGGGCGGCCTTTGTGGCCTATTCCCCGCTGGGGCGTGGTCTTCTCGCCGGGGCCTTCCGCAGCCCGGACGATCTTGAGGACGGTGATCTGCGCAAGATGGCCTACTTCCCGCGCTTTCAGGGCGACAATCTCGCCGCCAATGTGGCGCTGGCGGACCTCATCGCGCAGATGGCGTCAGACCGCGGCGTCACTCCAGCCCAGCTGGCGCTCGCCTGGCTCCTGTCAAAAGACGGCGTCCTGCCCATTCCGGGCACGCGCAAGATCGAGCGGCTGGAAGAGAACGCCAGGGCGCTCGAGTTCAATCTGAGCGCGGCCGACATCCAGGCGCTGGAAGCGGCGACGCCGCCAGACGCGGTCAAAGGCACGCGCTATGCCGAGGGCGGCATGGCCGTCCTGTCGCGCTAGTCCACACGCAAAACGGGGCGGAGCCGCTGGCTCCGCCCCGTTTCACACAAGCCCCGCCCTCCGGGCAGAAGACTTATTGGATGACTGCGGCCTTGGGCGGCTGAGCGTTGCGGCTCACGGCCTTGCCGTTCACCGTCAGCGCGCCGCCTTCGGTCGAGACCTTCAGCGTTTCACCGTCCTGCAGGCTACCCTCCAGGATCAGGCGCGCCAGCGGGTCCTGCAGCTCTTTCTGGATCACGCGCTTCAGAGGACGCGCGCCATAGGCGGGGTCATACCCCTTGGTCGCGAGCCACTGACGCGCGCTCTCATCAAGCTCCAGCGTCATCCGGCGATCCGCCAGGAGCTTCTCAAGCCGCTTGAGCTGGATGTCGACAATGGCGCCCATATGCTGCTCCTCGAGACGACGGAACAGAATGATCTCGTCGATCCGGTTGAGGAATTCGGGCCGGAACGAAGACCGCACCACATCCATGACCTGATCGCGCGCCGCCTCCACATCACCGGCCAGCAGGAACTCGGACCCGAGGTTCGAGGTCATGATCAGGATGGTGTTGCGGAAGTCGACCGTGCGGCCCTGACCATCGGTCAGACGTCCATCATCGAGCACCTGCAAGAGCACGTTGAAGACGTCCGGGTGCGCTTTCTCGACCTCGTCGAACAGCACGACCTGATAGGGCCGACGCCGCACGCTTTCGGTCAGCGCCCCGCCCTCTTCATAGCCGACATAGCCCGGAGGCGCGCCGATGAGGCGGGCGACGGAGTGCTTCTCCATGTATTCGGACATGTCCATGCGGGTGACCGCGGTTTCGTCGTCAAACAGGAACTCCGCCAAGGCCTTGGTCAGCTCGGTCTTGCCCACGCCCGTCGGGCCGAGGAACAGGAAGGAGCCGATGGGACGGCTGGGATCTTTAAGGCCCGCACGCGAACGGCGCACGGCGTCAGAGACCGCTTCAAGCGCCTCTTCCTGGCCGACGACCCGCTTGCGCAGACCCTCTTCCATGGCCAGAAGCTTCTCGCGCTCGCCTTCAAGCATCTTGTCGACCGGCACGCCGGTCCAGCGGCTGACCACAGCCGCGATCTGCTCTTCGTCCACGACCTCTTTGACGAGGGCGGAAGAGTCATTCGCGGCGCCGTCAGCGGCGTCTTCAGCCTCTTTCAGCTGCTTTTCGATCTGAGGGATCTGGCCGTATTTCAGCTCGGACGCCTTGCCGAGATCGCCGCGGCGTTCCGCATCGGCGAGTTCGGCGCGCAGGCGATCCAGCCGCTCCTTGAGTTCGGTCGAGGAGGCGAGCTTGTCCTTCTCAGCGCGCCAGGCCGCGGTGAGCTCGGCGGAGCGGCCTTCGAGCTCGGACAATTCCTTGTTCAGGCTTTCCAGACGCTTCTTGGACGCCTCGTCTCCCTCTTTCTTGAGCGCTTCAGCCTCAATCTTCAGCTGGATGATCCGGCGGTCGAGCTCATCAAGCTCTTCGGGCTTGGAATCCACCTGCATGCGCAAGCGGGCCGACGCCTCGTCCATCAGGTCGATCGCCTTGTCGGGCAGGAAGCGGTCGGTGATGTAACGGTTCGACAGGGTCGCCGCCGCCACGATGGCGCCGTCCGCGATGCGCACCCCGTGGTGCACTTCGTATTTCTCCTTCAGACCGCGAAGGATGGAGATGGTGTCTTCCACCGTCGGTTCTTCCACGAAGACCGGCTGGAAACGCCGCGCCAGAGCGGCGTCCTTCTCCACATGCTTGCGATACTCATCGAGCGTCGTCGCGCCCACACAGTGCAGCTCACCGCGCGCCAGAGCCGGCTTGAGGAGGTTGGACGCATCCATTGCGCCATCGGTCTTGCCCGCGCCGACCAGCGTGTGCATCTCGTCGATGAAGAGGATGATGTTGCCGCCAGCCGCTTCGACTTCGTTCAGCACCGATTTCAGGCGCTCCTCGAACTCGCCGCGATACTTCGCGCCAGCAATGAGAGAGCCCATATCTAGGGCGAGGAGGCGTTTGCCTTTGAGGCTTTCCGGCACGTCGCCATTGACGATGCGCAGGGCCAAGCCCTCGGCAATCGCGGTTTTACCTACGCCCGGCTCACCGATCAGCACCGGATTGTTCTTGGTCCGGCGCGACAGCACCTGAACCGCACGGCGGATCTCCTCGTCCCGGCCGATGACCGGATCAAGCTTGCCTTCCCGCGCCACTTCGGTGAGGTCGCGCGCGTATTTCTTTAGCGCCTCATAGCTGTCTTCGGCCGACTGGCTGTCGGCGGTGCGGCCCTGACGCAGATCATTGACGGCGGTGTTGAGCGCCTGAGGCGTCACGCCCGCCTGCTTGAGGATTTCCTCGGCCTTCTGGCCCTTCACCAGGGTCAGGCCCTGCAGGATGCGCTCGGCGGTGATGTACTCATCGCCCGCCTTCTTGGCGGCTTCCTCGGCGGTGGTGAAGACCTCGGCGGTCTTCGGCGCCAGATACAGCTGGCCCGTCGCGCTCTCCACTTTCGGAAGCGCGGTCAGAGCCCGCTCGGTCAGGTCAGCAGCCACGTCGGGACGACCGCCCGCCGCCTTGATCAGATTGACCGTCAGCTTCTGGTCGTCATCCAGGAGCGCCTTCAGAAGGTGCTCGGGCGAAAAGTGCTGGTTCTTGTTCTTGAGCGCCAGACCCTGCGCGCCTTGCAGCACGGTTCGGGCCCGGTCGGTGAATTTTTCAAAGTCCATAGTCATGTCTCCTGAGGTTCAGCGAGACAGGCGGGGTCGGCGACCTTCTTGGAAGCATCCCCATACCGCCCTGTCAGAGTTCGAAGTAGGTGTTGCATATCCGGCACACAAGAGGCTGTGCACGGAAAAGACGAACGGTCGCAGGGAGAAGGGTGAGGCCGAACAAAAAAGGCGACGCAGTCGCCTGCGCCGCCTTCAATATGAATGCCCCGGCCCTTACGCGATTTTCTCGGCGATATAGGGCGGCAGGGCGAAGCTGCCCTTGTGGATCTCGGGGCTGTAATACTTGGTCTTGATATCGAGCGCAGCGAAACGCTCGCGGATCTTCTCGATGTCGCGATCAAAGGTCGCTCCGTCATTGGTCGCGAAACCCAGCGCCATGAAGCCACCCGAAAACGCCGGCACGCAGATCAGGTAAAAGCCCGAATGCTTGAACAGCGATTTGAAGCTGTCTGAGGTGGATTTGACCGGCTCGGGATGGATCGCGGCGAGGCCTGACTGGGTGACGATGACGCCGCCCTCATTCAGCAGCTTGGAGCAGGCGGTGTAGAATTCACGGGTGAACAGCACCGCGCTCGGCCCGACCGGGTCAGAGGAGTCGATCAGGATGAGATCGAATTTGTCCGAGGTCTCCTCGACATATTTCGAGCCATCCGCGATCACCACATTAACGCGCGGATCATCGAACGAGCCCTGGGGCACGTCCGGGAACCATTTTTTGGAGAACTCGATCACGTCCGGGTCGATCTCCACGAGGGTGATCGATTCAACGCCCTTGTGCTTGAGCATTTCGCGCATGGCGCCGCCATCGCCGCCGCCCACGATCAGCACACGCTTGACCGCGCCGTGCGACAGGAGCGGCACGTGGGAGACCATCTCGTGATAGATGAACTCGTCCGCCATGGAGACCTGCACCAGACCGTCAATCGCCAGCACGCGACCGTTCTCGTTGTTTTCGAACACGATCAGGTCCTGAACGTCAGAGGCTTCGGCATAGAGCAGATTGTCGATGCGCAGGCCATTGCCGATCCCCTCGCTCAGGGATTCCCGGAACCACAGATCGCCATTGGCGTCGCGATAGGTGTGCTTGGGCGTATCGGTCATGAAACTCTCCTGAAGGCGCGTGCAGGAACGCTGATGGCGGGTCGCGGGTTTACTCGCGTCCGCGTCGCTTGAAGGCAAGGGAAAATGTGAAAAGGAGCGGTTCTTGGCAGAACCGCTCCCTGTCCGTCAGCCCTGTGGGCGAAAAGCGCTTACGCGCCCTCGCCGCGCAGGATTTCGGTGACGCGCACCTCAGCGGCCTCGAAGGCCTCCTTGAGGATCGCGACCGCCTTGATCGGCTGGGCGTCGCCGCACATGAACACGTCGAACGCCGCATAGTCGCGCTCGGGCCAGGTGTGGGTCGAGATATGGCTTTCCGCCAGCACCGCCACGCCGGACACGCCGCCATTGGGCTCGAACACGTGCGTGTGGATGTGCAACAGCGTCGCGCCGCAGGCTTTCACGCAATCGCGGAACGCCTGCTGGATGCGATCTTCATCGGTCAGGTGACGCGCGCCCATCAAGTCGATGATCAGGTGACGGCCCGCCACCTGCTTGCCGTCGACCATGATGAAGTGGTCGAGATCGTCCTTGGCGTTGGCGTCAACCGGCTCGAACGCGGTGTCGAATTGCGGGTTGTCCGCCAGGGTCAGTCCATCCATGAGAGGTCCTTCCGTGTGGGAACGCGGCGCTCGGCCGCGCTCACTCCCGTTTGTTCTTGTTAGAAAGCGTCGTTGAAAAGGTCGGCGAACCGACGACGGGGACGCGTTTTCCACGCGCCGCGATGGAAGACGTCAGAGACGATCACCGGCGCCACCGTGGTGGCTTCGGCATAGACCATCTGCTCGAGCGCCACGTCCACCTTGCCCCAGGAGCAGGCCTCCTTCAGGGTCGAGGACGAGCAGGCGCCGTCGCGCACGTCCGCCACGGTGATCTGCACCGCATATTTGTGCATTTCCACGTCTTCGTGGCCGAGGATCTCGGCGCAGACAACGGTGTCCTGCGCGAAGTTCTTCGGCACGCCGCCGCCCACCATGAACAGGCCGGTCGAGCCCGCCTTGATCTTGATGTCGGTCAGTTCGCGGAAATCAGCCACGGAGTCGATGGACACATAGCCCTCGCCCGCCTTGATGCGCTTGACCTGGTGCTTGACGAGACCGAAGCCCGCCGAGCAATCGGAAAACGCCGGCACGAAGATCGGCACGCCATGGCGATAGCACTCTTCGATCAGAGAGCCTTCCTTCTTGGCGTTGCCGTCCGCGAGCCATTTGCCCATCGCCTTGATGAAGGCGCGCGAGCTGATCGGACCGGCGGGAAGGCTGTCAGCGATGTCGCCAATGATATGGTCGCACGCCTGCAGGTCTTCCTCGTCGATATAGGTGTCGTAGATGCGGTCGATATAGAGATCGCGCAGCACCCGGTCGTCGGGGACTTCCTTGGCCTGATAGTGCTTGAAGCCCAGCGCCTCGAAGAAATCCATGTCCACGATGGACGCGCCCGTGGCTACCACGGCGTCGACCATGTTGTTGCGGATCATGTCGCGCCACACATGCATGCAGCCGCCGGCCGAGGTCGAGCCTGCGAGCGTCAGGATGACGGCGCAGTCCTTGTCCTCTTGGGACGCCTGCAGGATGCGCGCGGCGCGGGCCGCGTCGCGGGAGGTGAAGCTCATCTTCTCCCAGGCATCGATGATCACACGACCGTCAAAGCTGGAAATATCGATGTGTTCGACCGGGCTGGAGAGCAGCTCGGCCTTGCGGTTTGAGGTGTCAGTCATCCTCAACGCCTTTTCATAATACGGTTACGACGGCGCCGGTTGAGGCGCGAGAAGGACACCACACGTCCGGAAACGTCTTCAGCAGCCGCCGCCGGCTGATCGGCCACAGGCCGGTCATAGACGGACGCCCAGGGAAAGTCGGAGACCGTCTCGGTCTCCACTTCGCCGAAGCCGTTGAACCGGGTGGCCATGGCCACGCCGTATGCGCCCAGCATTGCGAACTCGATCACGTCGCCTTCAGACAGATCCACCGGCAGTTCAACCGGTGCGGAGACAGCGTCAATGGCGTCGCATGTCGGCCCGTACAGGCGGAAGCCGGCGGTCTGACCGCTGGGTTCGCCCTTGGCCCGGTGCACGCGGATCGGATAGGGCCACTTCATGTGGACCAGATCGAACAGCGTGCCGTAAGCGCCGTCATTGAGATAAACCTGATCGCCCTTGACCAGCTCGACGCGGGTCAGGATCGAGGTGGATTCCGCGCACAGCGCCCGGCCAGGCTCACACCACAGATCGGCGTTCTCGAGAACCATCATCTCCTCGAACGCATTCTCGATGGCGGCCACATACTCAGACAGCGGCGGCGGGGTCATGCCCGGATAGGCCACGGGGAAGCCGCCGCCCACGTCCACGATGTCGACGGTGACGGCCGCGCGCTTGATCAGGCGGGACACGTCCAGCATGGCCCCCCGATAGGCGCTCGGCGCCATGCACTGGCTGCCCACATGGAAGCTCACGCCGAGCTCGTCCGCATAGACGCGGGCGCGCTGGATCAGCTCCACGGCGTCGTCTTCGGACGCGCCGAACTTGCCCGCCAGCGGCAGGGTCGCGCCGTCATTGGAGACCGCGATCCGCACCACCAGGGTCAGGTCCTTGGCGTAACCGGTTTCAACGAGAATCTTCTCGAGCTCGGCTTCACAGTCGAGCACGAAGATCCGCACACCGTAATCGAAATAGGCCTTGTTGATGGCGCGCCGGCTTTTCACCGGATGCATGAACGCCATCGTCGCATCCGGACACCGGGATGCGATCAGCTCAACTTCATTCAGCGACGCCACATCGAACCAGCGCATGCCAGCGGCATACAAGGTGTCGATCACCCACGCGGACGGGTTGGACTTGACCGCGTAGAGAACTTCGCCGGGAAAATTGTTCTGGAACCAGGATGCCGCAATCGTCAGTCGATCGGGCCGCGCGCAGGCGACCGGGCCTTCGACAGGCCGAGAGCGGACCAGGTCCAGGGGCGTATGGTAATGAGACAACTCACGGAACCCCCTGCTTGTTGTTAACCCAATCCGGCATCGAGCGCGTCGCCTCCGCCGGGACGGCGCGAATTAGTACCTGTGACCTTCCATGTAAAGCCGAAAATACGCGCGCCTGTCATTTTTTTGGGCTCCGAATTCTTTGACCGGCTCATCAGAACATCGATCCGCCTCAAAAAAAAGTTTTGCATATGACGTCCCGTCCCCGGAAACCGGCCCGAATGCCTTTGCGCCAAAGGCGATCTGGCAATTAAGTCACGCGCCTGTCATACAAATGACGTGCTCGTCGCGTTAAAAGACACAACGCTGTCCGCATCTGAAAGTTCCAGGAGAACTCGCATGGCCTATCTGCGCGCCGACCATGGTTTCATCGCTCTGGCGATGCTGGCCCTCGCTGCGTGCGGCGAACCGCGTGAGGAGATTGTCCTGCTCGACGAACCCGCCGAGACGGTCGAACCCGCCGCCCAGACTTCAGCGAATCTTGGCGCAGGGGTTGGCGGGCGCGAGGGCCTGCGCATGGTGGGGTCCTCTACCGTGTTTCCCTTCGCCACCGCGGTCGCAGAGAATTTCGGCGCCAAGAGCGCTTTCCCGACCCCGGTGGTGGAATCAACCGGCACGGGCGGGGGCATGAACCTGTTCTGCGCCGGCGTGGGGCTGGGCTTTCCCGATCTCACCGGAGCGTCGCGCCCCATCAAGGCGACCGAGTACCAGCTGTGCCAGGACAATGGCGTTGTGGCCATCACCGAAATCCCGATCGGATATGACGGGATCGTCCTGGGCAATTCGGTGGTTTCGGATGCCATGGACATCGAGCGCGTTCAGCTTTTCCTGGCCCTGGTCGCTGAAACCCCGATGCCGGTGGACGCCGAGGGCCGTCCCTTGTTTGACGGGCGGGGCGAGATCAGCGAAGGCCGAAGCTATGGCGAGATCGCCGGGTTTTCCTGTGATTCCTTCATTACCAACCCGTTCCAGCGCTGGTCCGACATTTCAGCCGAATTGCCGTCTCAACGCATCGAGGTGTTTGGACCGCCGCCCACCTCGGGGACGCGCGACGCCTTTGTCGAACTCGACATGATCGAGGGCGCCCAGCATGTGCCCTGTCTGGATGAGCTTAGCGACACGGATGCGCACATGTTCGAACGCCTGGCCTCGCGCATTCGCGAGGATGGCGCGTGGGTGGACGCAGGCGAGAACGACAACACGATCGTACAGACTCTCGCGAACTCCCCCTCCGCCTTCGGGATTTTCGGCTATTCCTTCCTCGAGCAGAATGGCGACCGCATCCAGGCCGCGCGCATCGACGGGATCGAACCGACCTATGAGAACATCTCCAACGGCGTCTATCCCGGCTCGCGTTCCTTGTTCGTGTACGTCAAGAACCAGCATGACGGCGTTGCGCCGGGCCTGCAGGCCTTCGTGGAGGAGCTGACCAGCGAGGATGCGTGGGGTCCGTTCGGCTATCTGGCGGAACGCGGACTGATCGCGCTGCCCGAAGCCCGCCGCCAGCAAGCCGCCGAAGAGGCGCGCGCGCTCACCCCGATGCAGATGCCCGGCTAGCTCCAGAAGCGCCCTCAACCGGAGCGCGACGAACTTGCGTTTTGGCAAGGCGGGAATGCGTTCGCGTGGCCTCGCCAAGCCCGTCCGCTCGTGTTAGGCCGCAAATGCAACGCATCGTTTCATCTGGGGACTGCACATGGACGCGCTGGATCTGAGCCTCATGACGGCTTCGCTCGTCACGTTTTTCGTCGTGATCGACCCGATCGGCGTGGCGCCGATCTTCGCGAGCCTGACCGAAGGCTCCACCAACGCGCACCGGCGCGTGATGGCCATCAAATCCGTGCTGATTGCGACCGCTGTCCTGTTCGGCTTCGCCTATCTGGGGGAATGGCTGCTTGACGCCCTGCATGTCAGTCTCGACGCCTTCCGCGCTGCGGGCGGCGTGCTGCTGTTCATGCTGGCGCTCGACATGATCTTCGAGACGCGCTCCAAGCGTCGCGAGGAACGCGCCGAGGCCCTGAACGAAGCTGATGAGGAAATTCCCGGCACGCATGAGGACATTTCCGTCTTCCCCATGGCCATCCCGATGCTGGCCGGTCCCGGCGCGATCGCCTCGATCATGCTGTTCATGAACGAGGCTGAAGGTCTGGGCGGGCAATTGATGGTGTTCGTCGGCATGGGCGCGAACCTGCTGCTCTGCCTCGTGCTGTTCCTGGCCGTGGGCGCGATCATGAAACTGATCGGCGACACGCTGGCCGCCATGATCACGCGCATTCTGGGCGTCATCCTGGCGGCTCTGGCCGCCCAGTTCATCTTTGACGGCATTCAGGGCGCGCTTCTGGCGAGCTAGACGCGCGGCCCTTACCAAATATTAGCCGGATCGAGCCATACTCACGCCGTAATGGTGTGGGAGCGTCCGACCGTGTCGTTTCGTCTGATCATACTCGCCATGGCGGCTTTCATCGCCCTGGGCGGCCTGCTGGCCGGCGCGCTTAGCCTTATGGGCGGCGCGATCGATCAGGCCGTGGCCTTCACCTGGCCGGGGCTTGCGGGCGCTGTGGCGCTCGCCCTGATGGTCCCGGGACGCCCGGCGAAATAAACCGCCCTAGCCGCGATCCTTCCAGACAATCCGGTACAGATCAAAGCGACGGTCACGCAGATTGCGGACCGTGCCTGACCGGCGCGCCTGTACGAGATCATCAAGGTGCAGGTCCGCCACCGCGATCGTCTCCACATTCTCGCTGGTCTCAGCCGCGATGCCGTCGCGGGCGAAGGGGAAGTCGCACGGGGTCAGGATGGCGCTCTGGGCGTAGTTGATATCCATGTTCTCAACGCCGGGCAGATTGCCCACATTGCCCGCTGTGACCACATAGAGCTGGTTCTCGATGGCGCGCGCATGGGCGCAATAGCGCACCCGCAAATGCCCGCCCCGGTCATCGGTGGCGTAGGGGGCGAAGATGATCTTCGCGCCTTCATCGGCCAGACGACGGGCCAGTTCGGGGAATTCGGTGTCATAGCAGATCAGCACGCCCACCGGCCCGCAATCGGTGGGGATGGTGGCGACCGCGTCGCCGCCCTTGATGTTCCACCAATAGCGTTCATTCGGCGTGGGGTGGATCTTCTCCTGGGCATGAACGGAGCCGTCGCGCAGGAAGACATAGGCGACGTTCTGGATGTCGCCGTCATCGGTGCGCGTGGGGTGAGAGCCGCCCACAATGTTGATGTTGTAGCGCACCGCCAGCGTGCTCATCAGCTCGATGAAGCGCGGGGTGTGCCGCGACAGCGCCGCGATGCTCTCCTCAGGCGTCAGCTTGCGCTTTTCCAGCGCCAGCAGGGCCACGGTGAACATTTCGGGGAAGACGCAGAAATCGGCGCGATAATCCGAGCAGACCTCGACGAAGTATTCGACGTTGCGCTCGAATTCCTTGAGCGTCTCCATGGACCGCATCGCCATCTGGATCGCCGCCACGCGCACAGTGTTCGGCGTTGGCCGGTTTACCGGACCATTGCTCTCCACATACATGGGATTGCGCCAGACCATGCGGGCCGCCGCGCCGCCGGAGTCCTTGTCATCAGGCAGATAGCCCTTCAGAACGCCCGCCGGTTCATACCCCATGCGCATCTGGAAGTTCAGCACCGGATCGCGCAGCTCGTTGCTGACCACGGCGTCAAGATAATCCTGCGGCGTGGGATATTGCTTGCGCTTGCGACGGAAGCCCGCCATGCGGCCGCCAAAGACGACGCCCTTCAGCCCCCATTCCTCGCACAGGGCCTTTCGCGCATCATACAGGCGTTGACCAATGCGTAGGCGACGCCGGCTCGGATCCACGGCGACTTCCATGCCATAGACCCAGTCGCCATCGGGATCATGACGGGCCGCGAAGCCGCCGCCGGTAATGCTGGCCCAGGTGTGGCGGGAGAAGGCCGCCTCCTCATCGATGATGAAGCTGGCGCACCAGCCCACCAGATCGCCTTCATACTCGACGACGAACTGGCCATCGGGGAAGTTTGCGATCTGACCGCGGATCATCGCCGGAGTGTCGGGATCCCAGCCCGGATAGGCCCGCTCCTGCAGGTCCAGAATGGCGGGCACATCGGCCAGCGTGGCGGTCCGGACCAGAAGTTTTGCGGAGCGGCGGGTCTGGGTCATGCGAAGTCCTTCTGCGCATCACAGGCGACGCCGCGCCGGACATCATGTCCGGGCGGCGCTCTGTTAGGTTTCAGGACCGGCAAACGCCGGTCTTTCATCGCTAACGCGCAGAACGCGCACCCGGTTCCGCGTTGCGATCTAGAGATACAGCTCCGGACGACGATCGCGGAAAAAGCCCCAGGCGGCGCGGAAGGTGTCGAGCGCCTTGCGGTCAAACGTGGCGGTCAGCACCCCGGTCTCGGTCCGGCCCAGCTCGGCTTTCACCTCGCCCGTATTGTCGCAAATGAAGCTGGTCCCGTAGAAGACCTGACCGTCCTCATCGCCGATCCGGTTGGCGGCGCCAATCGGAATACAGTTGGAGACGGCGTGGCCCTGCATGGCCCGGCGCCAGGCGGCGGCGGTATCCATCTCCGGCGCTTGCGGCTCGGCGCCGATAGCGGTCGGGTAAAGCAACATTTCCGCGCCCAGAAGCGCCATGGAGCGGGCCGCCTCGGGGAACCACTGGTCCCAGCAAATGCCCACGCCCACCTTGCCGAACTTCGTGTCCCAGACCCGGAAGCCCGTATCGCCGGGGCGGAAATAATACTTCTCCTGATAGCCCGGGCCATCGGGGATATGGCTCTTGCGATAGACGCCCAGCGCCTTGCCGCCAGCGTCCACCATGACCATGGAGTTGTAGTAAAGCGGCCCTTCGCGTTCATAGATGGACACCGGAATGGCCACATCCAGTTCCTGCGCGAGTTTCTGCATGGCGATGACGCACGGATGCTCCATCGCCGGATAGGCGGTCGCGAACCAGTCCTCGACCTGGGTCTTGCAGAAATACGGGCCCTGGAACAGTTCGGGCGGCAGGATGACCTGAGCCCCCTGCCCGGCCGCTTCGCGCACCAGGTCTGAAATCGTCTTGATGTTGGCGTCCATATCGCCGCCCAGCGGCGCTTGCAGGACTCCCATGGTGAAGGTGTCAGTCATTATCTCATCCGAGCGATCGCATCGTCGACGAAGGCCCCAGGGCCGTCGCCGGTGCGCATATCCATAGCGGTCGGCCACAGCAGGCGCGGCAGGCCGAAGTCTGCATTCCACAACGCAACGAAGGCGAAACCGGTTTCAGGCTCCAGCACGACCTGCGAGCCATAACCGGCGAGCGCGCCGCCATGAACGATCAGCGTGCGCTCGCCCTGCCAGTCATAGATGCGCCAGCCCAAACCATAGGCGGTGTCCTCCACCCGGCCCAGGCGACGCAGATTGCGGGTTTCCCGCAGCGAGCGGGTTTGCGGGGTGTGCGCGCGTTCAATCGCGCCCGCCGGCAAACCGAACGCTTCGGGATCCATCTGGGCCTGAGCCCAGATGATCAGGTCATTGAGGCTTAGCGAGACGCCTGCCGCAGCCGGCAGGGTGTCATAATCCGTCGCCGCACCGCCTAAGCGCTGACGGCGTCCGAAATGTGGCGCCGCCCAGCTTTCCGCGCGCTCGAGGTTTTCAGCCCCGAAGCCAGCGCTCTGCATGCCAAGCGGATCAAACAGATAGGTCTGAACAGCGTCCTGATAGGTCTGGCCAGTGGCGTCTTCGATCAGATCGCGCACCACGTCGAACGCCACATTCTGATAGGTATAGCAATCGCCCATCGGACACATGAGCGGCACTTCGGTCAGGCGTGCGCGCACGGTGTGCGCATCCCGTCCCGCCTCGATCAGATTGTCATAGGCGTTCGGCGGCAGGCCGGTCTGATGGCTGGCGAGCTCGCGCCAAGTGGGCTGGCGTTCACCAGACAGATCGAGAATGCTCTCGGGCACACGCGCATCCAAGCTTACAAGACCCGCCTCATCCAGAAGGCCCATCATGGTTCCGGCAAAGGTCTTGGACACGGACGCAAGACGGAACACCGTGTCTGCGGTCACCGCCTCGCCTGAACCGCGTCGCGTCTCGCCAGAGGTGTAGATCGCCACCGGCTCGCCGTTTTCCAGGATCGCCGCCGCAAATCCCACCATCCGCTCATGCTGGGCGACATCAGCGACTTCGAGCTGGAACGCGTCGAGATAGTCGAGCGCTTCCTCCATGGCGCGCAGGGGCGCATCAGCGTCGGGCGAACGCGCAGAGGCGGATGTGTCCGCCAGAGCCAGGGACAGGACGCTGAGCGGAAGAGCGAGTGCGATCACGGTGTTATCAGCCTAATCAGGTTGGTTGTTGGTGACGCAATGGAATGCGCCGCCACCTGTCAGGATATGATTTGCGGGGCTCGCGACAACCTCGTGCTCAGGAAAAGCGTGGGAAAGTGCGCGCACAGCCTCATCGGCATGCCGGTTATAGGCCGGCATCACCACATGGCGCGGCCCGATGATCCAGTTCATGTGCGAGGCCGCCGCCGGACCGCCATCCTCGGCTTCCACAAAGCCAGGCGACGGAATCTCGATCACTTTCAGTGTCCGCCCCCTGGCGTCCTTCGCCTGTTTGAGCGCCCGCACCGTGCGGGCGTAGAGCGCCGTATTGGGATCGCCCAGCCCGGACGGACGCTGGGTCACCACAACGCCAGGCGCCGCAAAGCGCGCCACATTGTCGATATGCCCGTCGGTATGGTCGCCCGCCAGCCCGTCATCGAGCCAGATCACTTTCTCGACGCCGCAAGTGCGCTTGAGGTCGGCTTCGACCCGGGCTTCAGTCAGACGCGGATTGCGGTTGGGATTGAGCACCACGTCACGGGTGGTGATCACCGTGCCCTCGCCGTCAAACTCCAGCGCGCCGCCCTCGCAGATCCAGTCGAGCGTCTCGATCTCGGCGCCCGCGCGTCTTGCGATCACGGCGCCGATGCTCTCATCGCCCGGATACTCGTACTTGCCGCCCCAGCCATTGAAGCGGAAGCGTACGGCCTTCAGCCCCTGATCGGTCTTCACGAAGACCGGGCCCGTGTCGCGGGTCCAGACATCGCCATAGGTCGCACGCACATAGACAGCCTTCTCGCCCAGCGCCTGGCGGGCGCTGGCCTCGGCCTCGGCATTGGCGACATAAATCACCAGCTTCTGCGGCTTGCCGTCCGCGCCCGGCGCGGCGACGAGGCTCAGAAACTCGGTGAATTCCGTGCGCGCGCCATCCAGCGCCTCCGCCCAGTCCTCATGATAGGGCCAGGCGGTGTGGATGACGGTTTGGGGGGCGGTTTCGTGGGGTACGGTGCGTGTGGTCATGGCAACGCCCATATCACGCGCCGCACCCCGATTGTAGCGGATTTATCGGACGGGTCAGACTTCCACCGCGCCGGGCTGCCCCGCTTCGATGACATACTGTTTCTGGTTGCGCGGGGCATAGCCGTCGCGTCGCGCCACATCGCCCACAACGCGCAGATCCACCTCGGCCCGCTCACGGCTCAGACGGATCAGGCCATAGCCCTGCTCACGCGTGTCGAAATGCTTGATATGCGGGTTGTCGGGCAGGAAGGCCGCGGTGCTTTCATACCCGCCGCGATGGCTGGTGACCGCTGTGGTGACGAACTCGGACGCCACGGTGGCCGAGTTCATGTCGGCATAGTCCTGCTTCACATCGGTGACCCAGTAGCAGTGCGTGTCGCCGCCCAGGATGATCGGGTTGGCGTTCTCCTTGCGGGCCAGCGCATCGATCAGGCGCTGACGCGCCAGCGGATAGCCATCCCAGCCATCGGTCCAGACCATGGCTTCGCCGGTCTGGCCATTGGAGAAATTGAATGGCGAGAACAGGGTCGGCTGGACAATGAAGCTCCAGATGGCGCCCGATCCGGCGACTCCGCCCGCCAGCCAGCGCTCCTGGCTGTTGCCCAGATAGGTGCGGGCGGGATCGATCAGCTCTTCACAGCTTGCGGGCACGATATTGCCGCCGCGATCATATTCGGTGGGGCAGGCCATGGGCGTCTTGAACTGGCGACCATCGGTCATGTTCACTTCGGCCAGATCGCCAAAGACAGTCTGCCAGTAGATGCGCATACGGCCCGAAGCGCGCTCCAGCATGGAGCGACGGCGCAAGGGCATGTTTTCCCAATAGGCCTGATAGGCCGCGAGACGACGGGCCCGGAAATCCTCCGCCGAGACGAACGCCTGCTCGCTAATATCGCCCGCATAGTCATTGTCGACCTCATGGTCGTCCCAGGTCACCAGCCAGGGCGCAATGGCGGCGGCGGCCTGAAGGTCCGGGTCGAGGCGATAAAGCGCATGCACCATGCGATAATCGGTCAGCGTGTAAGGCTCGGGCACCACATGACGGCGCACCTGCGGGCCCCAGCTCGATTCATAGATGTAATCGCCGGTGTGAACGATCAGGTCCGGGCGCTCTTCGGCCATGTTGCGATAGGCGTGGAAGAAGCCCTGCTCGTAATGGGCGCACGAACACCAGGCGATCTTCATCGCGTCGACGCCCGAGCCATAGGCCGGGGCGGTCAGCGCACGGCCGACGGGGCTGGTCACCCCACCCGCATGAAAGCGGAAGAAATACTCGCGGCCCGCCGGCAGACCATAGATCTCGGCATGAACCGAATGGCCCCAATCGGGCAGCGCCCGCTCGACGCCCGTGCGCACGATGGTGGTGAACGCCTCGTCCTCGGAAAGCTCCCAGGCCACATCGACCGCTTCGGGGGCCATGCCGCCATCGGGATCAAGCGGGTTCGGCGCCAGGCGCGTCCACAGCACGAAACCGTCCGAGGTCGGTTCGCCGGACGCCACGCCCAGGCTGAACGGGTCATTGCGGAAGACCGGCGCCGAGGCTTCGGTGACCGGCATGGTGCAGCCCGCCGTCAGGGCGGCGGCGGCGCCGGAAGCGGCGGAGGTCAGGACGAAACGGCGCGTCCAGGCGGAGGCGAGAGTGCGGACCATGATGTTTCCCCATGCGGCAGGCGATCAGCAGTGAAGGCCTGCATAGCGTCTAGCCATCACAGTTTTGCGACGGGTCGCCGCCAGGCCGCGGCCGGTCAGTCATAAAAAGAAAAGGGCGGCCCCGGGGCCGCCCTCCTTGCTGGGATCAAAACGGTCGGCGAGACCTAGAACTCGTAGCGCACGCCGACGCGAATCTGCCAGATCGAGGCGTCGCCCACGACCGGGTCCTTCGTTTCCGGATTGAAGTTGGTGTAGACGAACTGGCTGTCATCGCCGCTCAGGCGAGAGTCCACGACGCTGACGCGGCGCGGGAAGCTCGCTTCACGCAGAATGCCCCATTCATCGTTCAGCAGGTTCGTGAAGTTGTCGATCACGAGGAACGCGCTGGTGCGATGCCCTTCCATCAGGCCCGGCAGCTCCTGCTCGAAGCGCAGGTCGACCTTGGTCCACCAACCGCCATTGAAGCCGTTGCGGGGCGCGAAACCGCCTGCGTATTCGCTCAGGCCTTCGGCATCGAGATAGTCGAAGAAGGCCTGGACATCGGTCAGGCCGCTCAGATCCACGTTCGGATCACTCACCCCGGTCGGCACATACAGCAGATAGTTGTCGCTATCGCTCAGGAATGGGTTGAAGCCCGACAGGTCGCCGCCGCCGCGGCTGGTCATGGTATAGCTGTACGGGCGGCCTTCAGAGGCCAGCGCGAACAGGCCGATGCTGGTGTAATAGTCCGGCACCAGCCAGTCGGTTTCATAGTTCAGCAGGAAGGTGAAGCGGTTCTCGATATTGTAGTTCGAGGTCGCAATGCCCGGATTGTTGGGATCCACGAAGGCCGGAGAGGTGTAGTTGGAGAACGCCACCGAGGACGTCATCGGGTTCACGTCTTCCGCATCGTTATAGGCATAGCCGAACACCCAATCGAGGCCGAAATCGTACTCACGGCTCACCGAGAAAGAGAGCGAGATGGATTCCGCTTCCAGATCGGTGTTGGTCAGCGTCAGCGTGTTCGGGCTGCGCGGGCTGGAGTATTGCGGGAACAGCCCGCCGACCGCCGGCGTGCTCGGCTCGAAATCGCCGCGAATGATCGTCGCGGCGTTATGGTCGCGGGTGTACAGGAAGTCCGCGTTCAGCACGTACTCGCCGCCCACGAACGGAGCCGCCAGATCCAGCAGATAGGTCGCGCCCAGAGAGGCTTTCCACTCGCCCGGAATCTCGAAGTTCGGATCAAGATTGTTCATCTCGAAGCCCGACACGGAGTCGGCGGCCGCGACAGCGTCAATGAGCTGGGACGGGACGGAATAGCCCGGTCCCTGGCCATCCGGATAGACGATGCCCGGGTCGAACAGCGAGGTGAAGCCGGCGCCATAGAACGCGTCTTCATCCGCGCCGAACTTCCGCACGAAGTCATTCTGGTAGTTGTTCGTCAGCCAGACATTCGGGTTGCCGCCCGAAAACAGGCCGAACCCGCCCCGCAAGGTCAGCTGATCGTTGACGTCCCACTGAACGCCGACCCGCGGCTGCAGCAGGCCCTCACCGTCCAGATTGTTGGCGTTCGTGTAGCCGTAGCTGGCCAGGAAGTCCGCATTCTCGGCCGGCAGGTCGTCGGAGGTGTACCAGTCATAGCGCAGCCCCGCGGTGATCACGATTCCGTTGAGAAGATCCCACTCGTCCTGAGCGTAGAGGGAATTGGTGGAATAGGCGAACTCGCCCGCGGCGTCGATCGGATCCAGCGACGGCGCATTCTCATAGTCGATTCCGCTCGGCGTGCCGTTGCGGAAATCGTCAATGCTGCTGAAGTCGAACTGGCCGATCGAGTGCTGGACGAACAGGTTGTAGACGTCGAAGGTCTCACGCTCGAACCCGAATGAGAGCGCGTGGTTGTTCCAGTCGTAATTGCCGCGAAGGATGACGGATTCTACCGTGTAGTTCAGGTCATTGGACTGACGGGAATCGTCCTCGCCGATATAGATGGTGTTGCCGCCCTCAAAGATGCGGAACTCGCCGAAACCGTCCTGACCCACCGAATTCTGACGATTGTCCAGATCGGTGTAGCTCAGGCGCACCTCGGTGGAGAAGTTGTCGGTCCACTGGGAGAACAGGGCGCCGGTGTAGGAGTGCAGCTCGGCGCCGCGCTCGTAGAGGTGATTGGAGAATTCGAACTCGTTCGCGTCGCCGTCGGATTCACTGATGTTGAAGCCGTCATTGTAGTTGTACGTGAACGTCGCCCGGTGATTGTTGTTGATCTCCCAGTCCAGCTTGACCAGCAGCTTCTCGTCCTCGTTCGGGAAGGAGGTCGGCAGCGTGCCGGGATCGTAATTGTACTGGTTGATCGCAATGTCGCGGATCTCGTCGAACATCGCCTGGGTGAAGCCGGACACTTCGTTCAGCGCGCCGGAGCCTTCCGGACCGCGATCAAAGGTGTTGGCGCCTTCCTGGTATTCATAGGCGACGAAGAAGAACAGCTTGTCGCGGAGAATCGGCCCGCTCAGATTGAAGCCCCAGCGCTCTTCCTCGAACTCTGCGAGCTCAACCGGATTGCCTTCCCGGCTGTCGCCGCGGAGATCGTCGCTGGTGAAATCGTAGAACAGACCGCCATGGAACTCATTCGTCCCGGACTTGGTCACTGCGTTGATGTTACAGGCCGAAAAGCCGCCGTAATAGACATCGTAGGGCGCCAGTTCGACCGCCACCTGTTCAATGGCGTCATAGGAGAAGGGCTGACGCTCGGTGGGGAAGCCATTGCGGTTCAGGCCGAAAGCATCGTTCAGACGCACGCCGTCCAAGGTCAGCGAATTGAAGCGCGAATTGGCGCCGGCGCACTGGATGCCGTCCACATCCGCTTCGTCCACATAGATGCGCGGATCGATCCGCACGACATCATTGAGCGTGCGGTTGATCGCGGGGGCGTTCTGCAGGGTTCCAAGGTCAAAGGTCGCGTTCGGGCCGATCGCGGTTTCCACCACATTGATGGCGGAACCGGTCACGACGATCACGTCTTCCGCGACAGCGCCCGATTCCAGGGTCAGTTCGAGATCGGTGCTTTCACCCAGATTGATGCTGACGCCTTCAACACGGGTCGGACGATAGCCCGGCGCAGTCACGGTCAGGCTGTAGGGGCCGCCGACGCGCAGATTGCTCGCGCGGACAAGGCCGTCGCTGCTGGACTGGACGACCGTCGCGGACCCTGTCGGTTCGTGAATGATTGTCACATTCGCGCTGACAACCGGCGCGCCGGACGGATCGGTGATCGTCGCCCGGATGGAGCCTGTGGTTTGCTGTGCGTGAACGGCGGCCACCGGAGCGAGCGCGGCCAGCGCCGCTACGGATGCGCTACGCGCGAAGTTTTTCAAAAGCGCCATTTTTGATGGTCCCCCTAGATCGACCTCAAACCCGCACAGGCCCGTCGCCTGCACTTACTTTTGGCCGCTTATTGGTCCCGGACGACCTTGGGGCGACAGTTTTGTGAAGCTTTTACGACATCCGGCAGGATGAATTTGTCTGCCCAGATACGATCTTTACGCGTTTTGTGACTGGATTCTGACAGGGGAGTCAGGACCTTGACGACGCCTAAAAACGGAGCGGCAAGAAAATTCGTTAACCATTCGCCCCGCCCTGAGCACGCGGAACCGCGGGCCGGGTTTTCAGCGAATGTGACTTTTCAGACACGTTTGAACCAACAAGAAGGGCGGCGGTCATATGACCGCCGCCCCACTCTGTGCAGCTCGATCCGTTGTGAGTCTTAGAACTCGTAACGGATACCGATGCGGGCTTTCCAGACCGAAGCCGAAGACGACGGACGGTCGGTGCTGCCGTTACCGGAGTTGAAGCGGTTGTAACGGTACACGCAGTCACCCGCGGTCAGGCAGGTGGTGCGCGGCGCGTCACCGGTCAGGGCGGCGGCGGCGTCGATGCCGTTCGCAGCCACATCGGCGGCGCTGACGAGGTCAGCGGAGACGATGGCGGCCTGGCCGTTGCTGATGCCGGAAGAGTAGGTGCCCCACTCGTCGTTGATCAGGTTCATGACGTTCTCGACGTCAAAGACCAGCTTCAGACGGTTGTCGCCAACCCAGCGATCGGCGCCCGGAATGCCCGGCAGATCCTGCTGGAAGCGGAAGTCCCAACGCTGGTTCCAACGCGAGGACAGGTTGTTGACCTCGGTGATCTGACCGCGGGCCAGACCTTGCTCGTCGATCAGGTCGTTGAAGCCGGCCAGGTCGAAGTTGGAGCCGTACACGACGCGGGCGTCGTTGGCGGTCGGGATGTACAGCGGCGAGTTGTCGTACGGGCTTTCACCATTGCCGGCGCGACCGAACAGGGCGTTCGAGGAGCTGACGTCAAAGGTGTAGGTGTACGGATCGCCAGAGGTGATCTGACCGAACAGGTCCACGCGGGTGGTCAGGTCACGGTAGAATTCACGCTCATAGCTGAAGGCCAGCTTGAAGGCATGCTCGACCTGATAGATCGAGGTGCGGGCTTCCGGGAAGTTCCGGTCCACAGCCAGCTGACCGCGCCAGGAGGAGATGCCGCGCGAGGAGGAGCCCTCGGTCAGCATTTCGACATCCTGGTGCGCATAGGAGGCGAAGAAGCCGAAGCCGTTGTCGAAGTCGTTTTGCAGCGACAGGGTGTAGACAAGGCTCTCACCGCCCGAACCGTTGGTCAGGATGGTGCGGTTGGACACGCCCAGATCATCCAGGTCGGCGTAGATGGTGCGGCCGTCCGGAGCAACGCCGGTCTGTGCGTAGGGCTGCTCGTTGGTCTGAGCGGCTTCACGCCACAGGAAGGTGGTCTGGCCTTCGGTGTACAGGACCTGAGCGGAGAACAGGTAACCGCTGCCCAGGTTGAAGCCGCCGAAGTCGAGATCGAATTCCTGGTCGATCCGCAGCGAGGCTTTCAGATCGTTCGGGATTTCGAAGTTCGGGTCGATGGCGTCGATGGCGAGCGCGGTGCCGTTGGCGACCTGATCCAGCAGCGGCTGCGGGACAGAGTTGCCGGTCACGCCCGTGAAGTTGCCAGAGGCGAACACGGCCGGAACCTGATAGGCGTTCGAGGTCCACACGGCGGGATCGCCGCCGGCGAAGATGCCCAGACCACCGGTGATGGTGGTGCGGTCAAACGGCTCGTAGCGGAAGCCGAGACGCGGCATCACGAGATCCAGACCATCGATGGTCGCGGTGTTGTCGAAGCCGACAGAGTTCGCGAAGGTCGGGTCGAAGGTCGGCTGGTCGGAGGTCTCGAGACGCTCGTAGCGCACGCCGCCGGTCAGCTCGAGATTGTCCAGGACCTGCCAGGTCGCCTGACCGAACGCGGTGTAACGGTCATAACCCCAGGCGGCGGCGCCGTCAGCGGAGTTGTTGGACGTCGCGTTGCGGTATTCCACGCGAGCGGTCTGGTTCAGGATGTCGTCCACATCGTTGAAGATGAAGCGACCGCGCGAACGCTCGACGAACACGTTGAACACGTCCAGCTGCTCGTATTCGCCGCCGACGGTGAACACGAAGTCGTTCCAGACATAGTCGGCCTGGCCGAACAGGGTCAGACGCTCGTCAGAGTATTCGTTGGCGTGACGGAAACGGTCACAGCCGCCGGTGAAGGTCTGCTCGGAGGAGTTCGTCAGCAGGCCGTCAAGGGCGGTGCCGGCGACATCAGCCGCGCTCAGGCGGAATTCCAGGGTGCCGACGCCGTCAGCCGCACGGCAGTTCTGGCCGCGCACGAAGTCGATGTGGCTGGCGCGCAGGGTGGTGGAAAGGTTCTCGTTCCAGTTGGAGAACAGTTCACCGGACCAGGATTCCAGGGAGGTCGGCGTGTCGTACCAGGCCGATTCGAAGTTGCGCGAACCGATGTTGGAGATGCCGGCGTCTTCGGTCTTCTGGTAGGAAACGCGCAGACGGTGGTCGTCGTTGATGTTCCAGTCAACGCGAGCGAAGTAACGCTCGGTTTCGGACGGCACGGCGGCCTGAGCCGGACGGCTCAGCATGTCGATGCCGTAGGTGTTCTGAACGAGCGAGTTCAGGGCGTCGAAGAACTGCGGGTTCACGCCGGAGTTGTTGTCAGACGCGGTGAAGTCGATCGCAGAGGCAGTTTCGAACTTGTCGTAGGACAGCGAGAAGAACAGCACGTCTTCGATGATCGGACCACGCAGGGTGATGCCGTATTCCTTCTCGTCGAACTCACCCGGGTTGTAGGTGCGCTCGCCGCCGAAGGATTCTTCGCCGTAATAGTCCTGGTCGCGATAGTAATAGAACGCGGAACCGTCGAACTCGTTGGTGCCGGCCTTGGTGGTGGCGATCACGCCGCCGCCGGTGAAGCCGCCGGTGGTGACGGAGTAATCGGACGCCACGAGCGACACGGACTCGAGGATGTCGATGTTGATCGGCGAACGGGCGGTCGCGAAGGTGTTCGAGCCCAGGCCGAACGCGTCCTGCTGACGGGCGCCGTCGATGGTCACGCCGTTGAAGCGCGGGTTCACGCCGGCCACGGAGAGGTTGTTCGGGCCGTTGGAGATCGCCAGCGGGTCACGCGCCAGGGTGGCGATGACGTCGCGGTTCAGGGACGGCTGGTTGGAGATGTCGCGGGCGGTGTAGTTGGAGCCCACGCCGTTGTTCAGGTCGGTCGCGTTGATCGCCTGGCCGGTGACGACGATTACGTCGGCGGCTTGCGGGTTCAGGGTCAGGCGCAGCGGCGCTTGCGGACCCGGACGCAGGTTCAGGTCCTCAAGGGCCTGACCGTCAAAGCCGGAAGCGGCGACGGTGATGGTGTAGGGACCGCCCACGCGCAGACCGGACGCGAAGAACGAACCGGTGTCGTTCGTGGTCGCGGTGCTGACCGTGCCGGACGGGGTGTGGATGATGGAGATGCGCGCGCCGGAAATCGGGTTGCCGGAGGCGTCGACGATGGAGCCGCGCAGCTGGGAGGACGTCTCTTGAGCGTAGACCGCAGTCGGAGCGGCGGCCAGCAGGGCGGCGGCAGCCGCACCGTAGGCCCAGGGATTGAACTTCGACATGTTTCTCTTTCGACCTTTACCGACGGGACACCCCCTGCGCCCCGCTTGGAATGCGGGCGATAACGGCCATACGTGACACTTCAGTGACAGTAATTCCTCGGTTTTTTATCCGTTTCGTCGCCAGAATCCCGAAATTGATCTGATTACGGATCATTACCTAAGCGGTACTAAATTGTTAGAAAAAGGGGATTTTCCGGTTCATGACGCGCCGCAGCAAAATAAGCGGTGATTTACCAATTTGGTTATATCTGTACACCCGGTCCCGTGCGTGCCTTTCGGGTCACACCCGCCTCGCCCGCCAGACTTGTTCTTTGACAAGACTGCTCGCTCACAGCATGAAGCGGGCATGGAAACGCATCACATCTCGCCCGGCTCGGACCAGCCGCTCATCCGTCTGACAGCAGCGATTCTCGCAGGTCTTCTGGTCTTGCGAGTGTTCGCGCTTCTGGCTGATCCCAACAGCCTGTATGCCGATGAAACCCAGTACTGGCTCTGGTCCCGCTCACTGGACTGGGGCTATTTCTCGAAACCGCCCATGATTGCCTGGATCATCGCGAGCACGACCGCAATCTTCGGGAATGCGGACTGGGCGGTCCGGCTGGCCGCTCCGTTCCTGCATTCGATCACGGCCGTCATGCTGGGCCTGACGGCGGCGCGTCTGTTTGATGTGCGGGTCGGCGCGTTCACGGCGCTGGGCTGGGCCATGATGCCGGCAGTCTGGCTGTCCTCCACCATCATTTCGACGGACGCCGTCCTCATGGCGGGCTTCAGTACGGCGCTTTATGCCCTGGTGCGCCTGCGCGAGGCCCCGGACTGGCGCTTCGCGCTCCTGCTGGGCGCTGCGACCGGCTACGCCTTCCTGTCCAAGTACGCCGCCATCTATCTGCTGATCGGACTGGGCATCAGCCTTGTCATTGACGCGCCGTCCCGTCGGGCGTTGCTGTCTGTCCAGGGCGCGGCCGCCCTGGCGCTCTTCGCACTCATCATTTCAGGCAATGTGATCTGGAACGCCCAGCATGAGTTCGCCACCGTGTCTCACACCGCCGCCAACGCCAATTGGGGCGGCTCCCTGTTTCACCCCGAGGAATTGCTAGACTTTCTGAGCGGCCAGCTCGGCGTCTTCGGCCCGGTCTTTTTCATCGTGCTGATTGCAGCCGTGATCACGGCCTTTCGCGACGTCTCACTGGACTGGAACGCTGCGCGCCCTCGCCTGATGCTGGTCGGCTTCTGCGTGCCGGTGCTCCTGATCGTCTGCGCCCAGGCCTTCATCAGCCGCGCGCACGCCAACTGGGCCGCCAGCGCCTATGTCAGCGGCGTCATCCTGGTGACGGCCTTCTTGCTGACCGGACCGAAATGGCGTCGATGGGCGCTGTATGGCTCGCTGGGACTGCATACGATTGCGGGACTGGCCCTGATGGCGTTCGCCGCGTCTACGCCGTTGTCGGATGCAGCCGGGCTCGCCAACGCCTTCAAGCGCGTGCGCGGCTGGCCCGAAACCGTTCAGGCCGTCGAAGTGATCGCCCGGGAGCAAGACGTCGCCACGCTGGTTTTCGACAACCGCAACGACTTCCACCAGTTCCAGCGCTATGGGCAGGATTTCGACGGTCAGGTCTTCATGTGGGTGCGCGCCGAGCACGCACAGAACTTCGCCGAACAGACCTGGCCCTTGCCCGACGGCTATGCCGAACCGGTGCTGGTCATTTCCGAACGCCCGGAGGAAGAACCGCTGCTCGCGTGGGATTTCGCCGCATTCGAGCGCGTGGACGAGATTGCAATTCCGCTCGGCGGGGATCGCTATCGTCGCTATCAGGTCTTTCGCGCACAAGAACACGAGCGGATAACGCGCGACGCAGACTATGAAGCCCGCGTCGCTGCGCTTCGGGCTGACGCGCCCTAACCCTCTTCGACGCCATTCCAGATCTGACGCAGGCGTTGGTCCCGCCGGCAGCCAAAGCGATAGCGCTGATAGCGAGCCGGATGGGTCTGGTAATAATCCTGATGTTCGATCCCGGCGGGCCAGAAGGTTGTCAGATCGCGCACCGGCACGATGACAGGGCGGTCAAAGAGAGCCTGAACGCTCTGCAGCGAGGCTTCGGCCGCCGCATGCTGTTCGGCGTCCACCGGGAAGATGCCGGGCGCATAGCCTGAACCCCGGTCACAGAACTGCCCGCCATCATCAAACGGGTCCACATTGCGCCAGTAATGATGCAGCAGCTCGTCATAGCTGATGACCGACGGGTCATAGATGATCCGCGCCGCCTCGTTATGGCCGGTCCGCCCCCGCGCCACATCGTAATAGTCGGGGCTTTCCTCGCGACCGCCCGTAAAGCCGGACACCACTTCGACCACGCCGTCGAGCTTTTCAAAGTCCGCTTCCGTGCACCAGAAACAGCCCGAGGCGAACACGGTATGGGCCAGCCCGTCAGGCAGGTCCGCGCCCTCAGACTGAGCGGGGTGCACATAGGTCTCATCCTGCGCCAACGCGGCGCCGGAGAGCGAGAAGGCCGCGAGGGCGGCGACGAGAACAGCTTTCATGACGGTCTCCATCAGGGATTACCCTCATAGAGTTGGGGCAAATCCGCTCAAGACCAAGTCACGAAGCTGTCAGGCTGAGCGCGGCTCGAACTCGGACAGCCGCAGACCGAGACACAGATTCTGCATCGCCTGGACCGCGGCGCCCTTCAGCAGATTGTCGAGCGCGCACACCATGACGCCCCGTCGGCCATCCTCGCTCAGCGCGAACCCGCCCACAACCGCGCCCGGATTGTTCGCGCCCTCGATCACTTCGGGCGCTTCATCCTGCACGCGGATCAGCGGCTCATCGCCATAGGCCGTCTCATAGGCTGACCGGAACGCCTCTGCAGTGATGCTGCGGGCGAACTCCATCTGCACGGTCAGAACAATGCCGCGAAAGAACGCCGCCACATGCGGGCTGAAGCGGACTTCCCGCCCCAGATGACGGCTCATTTCCCGCTCATGGATATGGCCCATCAGCGCATAGGGCATGAGATTGTCCCTGAGCGCCTCTTCGTCATTGCGCCGGTTGGGCGTGGTGCCCGCGCCGGAATAACCCGACACGCCAAACAGATGCGCCGGACCGCTCAGCGCTTCGCGCATGGGCGCGACCGCCAGCTGGCCGGCCGTGGCATAACAGCCCGGATTGGAAATCCGGGTCGCGCCCGTGATCGCCGCACGGCCATAAAGCTCGGGCAGGCCGTACACCCAGCTGTCGTCAAAGCGGTAATCCGCCGACAGGTCCACGATCACGGTGTCCGGTTTGATCGCTTCGATCGCGGCCACATAGGGCGCGGCCTGACCGTTGGGCATGGCGAGGATCACGCCGTCGCACTGGCGTTGGGCGACCTCATCCGGGCTCAGCGCCTCGAACAGAAGACCGGCCGGGCCTTCCGGCGCCAGATCGGTGACCGGTTGGCCATCCATGGCGCGCGAGACGGCGAATGCGAGCTTGAGATCATCGCGCTCGGCCAGAAGCCGGATCAGCTCACGTCCCGTATGCCCGCGGGCGCCCACCAGTCCGATGGTCTTCATTTGCCATCCTCCAGCGTCGCGGGAAGCCCCGCGATCCGTTCGACCCGGGCCGGGATTTTCGTCAGATCATCCTCACCCCGCCAGAACACGGTCCAGGGACCGGACTTCACGGCGCCCTGGCAGGTGGAGAAATAGAACTCGTTGACCGGATTGTTGGAGCGCGAGCGCCAATAGAGCTTGGGCGCATACTCGATGAGGCGCCGCCAGACCGCCCCGCCCAATCCCTCGCCGCGTGCTTCGTCGAGCACGGCGAACTTGTCGAGATAGACCATGTCATCCAGACGCGTCGTGATCGCGGCGGCGCGATAGTTCTCGGTCACGAAGGCATGATCGAACGCCATGGCGTCAAAATAGCCCGGCACCGGGGCCCGACCGAAGGCCTTGTGAATAAGCGCGCGCGCGCGGGACTGATCGAGATCCTCCAAGCGGTCGATTTCCAGCATGCGCTCGCCGCGACGCACAAGCGTGCCGGCGCCCGCATGGGTGAACAGCTCCTTGGCGAGCTGGTCAGGCCTGGTGATCGATACCGAGCTCGACAGCGGCAGGTCATCAAGCAGCAGCTTGATCTCCTGCAGCTTCAGCCGCATGCCGCCCGCCACCCAGTCCGACGCCATCAGATCATCATAATCGGTGGCGAGGTTGATCGCGGAGATCGGCTGCTTGCCGGCGTCCAGAAGCGCGCCTGTCCCGGTCAGGAAGACCACCTTGTAAGGCTGCAGCTTGTGCACCAGCGCCCGCACCGCGCTGTCGGCATTGATGTTCACAAGGCGACCATCAGAGGTATCGCCCAGACAGGTGAGGATCGGCGCCTGCCCGGCTTTCGCCGCCGCCGCCACCAGGTCGAGTCGCACGCCGGTGGGCTCGCCCACCCGGCCCAGCCCCGCCTCGTCGATCAGCTCGGCCTCGAACACGCCCGAGGGCACCGCCGCCGCCCGGCCGCCATGATCACGCACCGCCTGAACCAGTTTGAGATTGACCGCCGTCAGGGTGTCGCGCACCACGCCTATGGCTTCGGGCGGAGTGATCCGCAAACCGTTCTTGCGCTCTTCGGGGAAACCCGCTGCTTCCAGCGTTTCATTCAGCTGGGGACCGCCGCCATGAACAACGATGGGCGCAAGGCCGACCGATTGCAGGAAGGCGAGCGCGGCGGCGAGCGCATCCAGGTCTTCCTCGATGATCGCGCCGCCGACCTTGACGACGGCGAAGCGTTCCTGATCGAGCTCGGAGAAGCGGTTGAGGTATTCGCGGATCTCCTTGCCGTCGCGCATGTTCGACAGAAGCTGCACGATCGCGGACCGGACCGGCGCGTTGGCGCCGCCCCGTTCTGGGAAGGATTTGGGCTCGCTCATCCGAGATTGTCCTGAACCAGGCGCTCCATCATAGCCTTCTGGACATGAAGACGATTTTCCGCTTCCTCGATGCCCAGGAAGGCCGGGCTGTCGACGACCGAATCTGCGATTTTCACATTGCGGCGCATGGGCAGGCAGTGGCTGACGCTGGCATTATCCGTGAGCGCCATCTTGGCGTCATCGATCATGAAGCCGGCGCCCTTGGCGCGATAGGGCGCCTCAGCCTCCCAGGCGCCGAAGAACGGCAAGGCGCCCCAGCTCTTGGCGTAGACGGCGTGCGCGCCCGTATAGGCTTCCTCCACATTTGTGGTGACGGTAAAGCGGGCATTGTTCTCGCCGCAGAACCGCTCCGCCGCATCCATGTACCGCTCGTCCAGCTGATAGACGTCATCAGGGATCAGCATGCGCACATTCATGCCCATCTTGGACGCCATCAGAATGGCGGAGTTGGCGACCGCGGTGTTGAGCGGTTTGGGATGGGGCACCCAGGTCAGCAGGAAGTCCTTGCCCGACACATCGCCATGACGATCCTGCAGCGCCATCATCATCGCCAGTTCCTGGCAGGGATGGACGATGGTCTCCATGTTGATGACCGGAACGGTGGCGTATTTGGCGTAGGCGGTGATCAACGGATCCTCGCGCTCGGCCTCCCAGTCCTGGAATTTCGGGAAACAGCGAATGGCGATCAGGTCCGCATAGCGCGACAGCACGCGAGCGGCTTCCTTGATATGCTCTTCAGGGCCGGCGTTCATGATGGCGCCGTCCTCGAACTCCACCGGCCAGGTCTGCCCCTGCGCATCCAGCACAATGGCGAAGCCGCCCAGTTGCTGCACGCCGATCTGGAAGCTCGTCCGCGTCCGCAGGGACGGATTGAAGAACATCAGCGCGACGGACTTGCCCTTCAGCGCATCGCCCATCGGGCTGGATCGCAGCTCTCGCGCCCGATCGATGATCGATTGCAAGTCACTCCGGGACCAGTCTTCAGTCGACAGGAAATGGCGCATGGCTGCGGACCCTTGTCTGAATAAACAAAGTCTGCGGTGTAGTCAGAGACGACGATCTTGGCAAACCCCCTGTGTAGACAGGGCATAACATCATTCGCGCAAAGCCGCCTCAGGACCGGGCGCGTCCACAGGCTCGACCAGAGCTGACGCGTCAGGCTCGGGCGGGAAGGGCGGCGGGTCATCGAGCGCCGCAATCAGGCGCTCATCCCGGTCGTAGACATCATGGATGAAGCGCACGCGGCCCATCTCGTCGGAAACCGCCGTGAAATAGAGAATGTGGACCGGCACTTCGTGACGCAGGCGGATGCGCCGCGTATCTCCGGAATCAAAGGCCTCCCGAACCGCCTGCGCGCTCCATCCCTCCGCCGACAGGATCCAGATCGCCAGTTCTTCGGGATGTTCCACACGCACGCAGCCTGAGGAATCATCCCGCTGCGCATTGGCGAAGAGTTCGCGATGCGGCGTGTCGTGGATGTAGACATTGTGGACATTGGGAAAGAGGAATTTCACCCGCCCCATGGCGTTGTTCGGCCCTGGCGCCTGGATCACCCGATAGCGGCGGCTCGCCCAGTCCGCCTGATAGGGATCCACGCGGGCGCCAGTATCGAGATCCACAAGCCTGTATCCCTGAGACAGGGCATAGGCCGGATTGGTGCGGAACGTGCGCAGCCAGCGTTGACCCAGGCCGCTCGGCGTCAGCCAGTACGGATTGATCTCGATGATCGACATGTCCTCGGAAAAGACGGGGGTTCGGGAATAGCGCTGTCCGATCATGGTCTCATGCGTGCGGGCGACAACGCCGTTCTCCCAGGCTTCGAGACGATAGTCCGCGATATTCACCCGGATATGCCGTTCCCCGAGCTCGGCCGGCAGCCAGCGCCAGCGCTCGAGATTGGCGCGGATCTGGTTGATGCGGCGCGCATCGCCGGCATTGAGCTCGGACAGGGTGGAGGGGCCCGCCTCGCCGTCCGCCGCCAGATTGTGTCGGGTCTGGAAGCGCATCACGGCGCTTTCCAGCCGGCCGTCGAACGGCGCCCCCGCAGCCACAGGCCCGGCCAGCAATCCAAGTTGCGCAAGACGCGCACGCAAGGCGTCCACACGCGGCCCCTGGTCCCCGCGTGACAAGGCCTCGCCCGGCGGCACGAGGATTGGCGCCTCGACCAGGGTCAGGCGACGGACCAGCTCGGACCGCAAGGCCTGATAGTCCGGATGAGCGGGCGCCAGCGCCTCAAGGCTTTCATAGATCCCCTGCCCTTCACGCGCTTGCGCATAGGCGGTCAGAAGGTCCACATCATGGATGGGGGCGGTCCAGTCTGAATCCAGCGCCCGCGGATCCACCACGCCAAAGGCCAGATCTTCGGCATAGTCGAACCAGACCGCGCGCGCCAATTCATCCCTGCGCGCGCCATAGGGCATCTCGCGCAGCATGGAGGGATCGGGATAGTCGGACGGGTTGAGCCCGTGGGTCCAGGCCTCCGAGAGCGCATCGCTCAGGGCTGTGATTTCCTCATCGGTCCAGCGCGCTGTCCAGCTGCGCTCTCCCGCCTCGGCCGGCCCGGCGCCCAGAAGCGCCAGAGACAAAGCCATGCCGATCACAACAAGCCTGATCATTCCTACCGCCCCCCGATCCTCAAGTCTTAACAGGCGTTAACGCCGGGCTCCAGCAAGGATGTCTCAAAAAAAATCGCCGCCCCGGTGCAAGCAACAGGGCGGCGAGTGAGGCAAACTGACAAACCTTGCTCTATTCGGCCCTTGCTCTATTCGGCGGCGCCCGCAGCGCCTTCGCGTGCGACGGCGTGAATATAGTCCTTGCGCGCCCGGCCCGGATCGACCCGTCCCGTCTGCTCGCCATCGATTTCCTGGGCGATGCGCTCGTCCTCTTCCTGCAGGGCTTGCGGATCGAGTTCCGCAAAATGCAGGACGCCCATTTCCTCATAGGCGCGCTGGATCTTGGGCCCCCAGAGGCCGATATCCTTCACGATCGGCACGATCCGCTGGAAGAGCAGCGTTCGGTAGAGTTTCACGATTTCCGAATTCTCGGTGAATTCCTGACATTCCTTTTCAGGCAAACCCAATACCTCGTAGATCTCTTTGGACTGGGTCATGCGATCGCGCATGAGGTAGCAGGCCTCCACCAGAAACTCCTCGCGCTCATCGCGCTCCTTCTGGGTCAGCTGGGGGTAGTAATCGCGCAATGACAGGCGTCCGAAGGCCACATGGCGCGCCTCATCCTCCATGACATAGGCGTTGACCATGCGCGCCAGCGGATTCTGCGCCAGATCCCGGATCGTGCCAAATGCGGCCAGCGCCAGCCCCTCGATCACCACCTGCATGGCCAGATAGGTCACATCCCAGCGCGAATCCGACAGCGCGTCATTGACCAGCCCCTGCAACGGGTCGGTCATCGGATAGGCGACGCCGAACTTGCCCAGAAGCTTGCGGTACGCCTCCACATGGCGCGCCTCGTCCATGACCTGGGTGGCCGCGTAGAACTTGGCGTCCAGATCAGGGACCGCCTGCACGATCTTGGAGGCCGCCAGCAGCGCCGCCTGCTCGCCCTGCAGGAATTGGGAGATGTTCCAGGACTGGGTGTGGCGACGCAATTCGATGCGCTCTTTCTTGGTCATCTTGTTCCAGACGTCCGAGCCATAGATGGAGACCGCCTCATCGGGCATCTCCATGGGGTTCTCGGGGTCCAGATCCAGCTCCCAGTCAATGCGGTTCACCGCATCCCACTGCATGTCCTTGCCCTTCTGGTACAGATGCATGAGCGTGGTCCGCCCCTCGTCGAACCGCCAGTCAAAGACAGCGTCGAATTCATTGGGCACATGCCAGTGCGGATCGATGCCGGGCATGGGATAAAGGTCACGCAAGGCTGTCATGGGGGTCCTCCCGCCAGATGCTGGAAGAGCCTGCGCGCCCCAGGAAAGCCTTTAGCGGACGCGCCCGCTCCCCGCCGCCCGCCCGTCTTACGCAAGCAATGAACGGCGTTCACTTCTCAACATTGGATCAGCCGCCGGTGCCTTGTCCAGCAGAACACAGGAGAAATTCAATAAATCTGATAAGGCCTTCAGTTGCAGCGCAACATAGACGCGCCCCAACGAAGAACTTTACGCTGAAGTTAAAAGGCTATTCTGGAATGCTGCACTGCAGGGCGCTATTCCGCCGCCACGGGCGGTTGCGCATCGGGCTTGCGGGGCGGCGTCAGGCCCTGCTCTTCCATCCAGCGCGCCTTGAGCGTGGCGGAGGTGTCCCGGCTGCCATCGGGCGACCAGCCCGGCGGGCCCAGCCAATAGCCCAGAGCGTCCCGCAGGGATCGCGCCGAGCGCACATCCTTGATGATCCCCCACCATTCATGCAGGCAGATGGTGAGCGGGTTATGCGTGCCCAGATTGCGAACGATGCCATAGCGGATTTCTTCCGCGTCGGTCTCCGGCTCGAACGTGCCGAACAGACGATCCCAGATGATGAAGACGCCAGCATAGTTCCGGTCGAGATAGCGCGGATTGGTGGCGTGATGGACCCGATGGTGGCTGGGCGTATTCATCAGCCACTCGACCGGCGCCGGCAGGCGTTTGATCGCTTCGGTATGGATCCAGAATTGATAGATCAGATTGAACGCCGCCACGAAGGCGATCATCGCCGGCGGAAACCCGATCAGCACCAGCCAGCTTCCCAGGAAAATGAACTTCAGGGTCAGCGGGTTGAGCCAGGGCTGCCGCAGGGCCGTCGACAGGTTGTAGTGCTGGCTGGAGTGATGGACCACATGGTCTGCCCACCACCAGCGCACCGTATGCGCCCAGCGATGGCTCCAGTAATAGACGAAATCGTCCAGCACGAAGGCGATCACGAACCAGTACCAGGCCCAGCCGATATCCAGGAGCGCGAACTGCTCCACAAAGACGAACCAGGCGACGACTATCCCGCCCAGAACCAGTCCGGACACCGTATTGCCCAGCCCCATCACCAGGCTCGCCGCAGTATCGCGCGGCTCGAACCGGGTCTTGCCGGTCAGACGGCCATAGATCATCTCGGCGATCACCAGCAGGATGAAACCGGGAATGGCCCACAGGATCGGATCAGGCAGATTCGGCATGATGGACCTCTTTGCGGGACGCGCGCCGCGGCGCGCGCACAAATGTCTGAAGTCGGTCCGCCCAGGACTGGGCCTGACCATCCCGGCCCAGGTCCAGAACCACGCGCGGCAGGGTGTAGTCATAAAGCGTCAGCGTAAGGGTCGCCCCCTGAGCCTCGACCGATCGGAGTTCGCCGGCCCTCAACGCCCGCACGACGGCGTTGTCGCCGCGCGCCAGCACCAGGCCGACCCGGGCCTGATCCGCCTCCAGGCAGATATAGCCGCACCGATCCGCCGTCAGGGCCTGTTCGTCGCCAGCCTGAAAGCCCATGATATCGCGCCGCAGAAAGCTCTGGGCCTGCTGTTCCGTATTCAGACGGAGGCGCGTCCAGCCCATGGCGATGTTCAAGAGCACGATCAGGCCGATGCCGAAAGCCGCCCCGATCAGGGCCAGCACATATGTCAGGCTGTCATTCATGGATAAACTGAACGCCGTTCACCCCGAAAAAGCAAGAGCTGATCCCTGCGGCGTTTCGGTCAAGAAAAACGGCGCCAGGTTTCCCCGGCGCCGTTGATCAGATCCGAACCGACCGCTCTAGAAGCGGGCGCGCAGCGTCACGCCATAGGTGCGCGGATCGCCGGGATAGTTGTTGAAGCTGGCGCCGAGATAACCGACCGAGGGGAAACCGCCCTTGACGTATTCCTCATCGGTGATGTTGCGGCCCCAGAACTGCAGCGCCCAGCTTTCGTCAGACGCCGACAGTGTGATCGAGGCGTTGTACAGGGTGAAGTCATCCTGAATGGCCACCGGACGCGGGTCCAGGCTGGTCACAAGGTTGAATTCAGAAGTGTATTGCGCCTCACCGCGCAGGATCAGGTCCAGGCGGTCATTGATCGGATGGGTATAGGTGCCCGTGGTGGAGGCGACCAGCTCAGAGCTGCCCCGATCCACGCCGGACAGGTCATTGAAGGTGCCGGTGACGCCGCGCGCATTGGTGCGCGGGGTGGAACAGGCGGAGAATTTCGGATCCGCTGGATCATAGACCGGACCGAAGAGCGGCGAGCTGTCCGGGCACGGGCCGTACAGGTATTCGCCATACTTGTTGTCGATCAGATAGCTGCCGCCCAGCGTGAAGAACAGGCGGTCGGTCGGCGCATAGCTGAAGTCAAACTCGATGCCGCTGACCTCAATGGAGCCGGCGTTGTCGAGCGCAAATCCGTTGCCCACGAAGTTCTCGGACTGGAAGTTCTCGATCTCCTGGTTGAAGTAGGTGATCGCATAGACCAGAGAACCGTCGAGCAGGGTGCCCTTGGCGCCGATTTCCCAAGAGCTCGCATCCTCTTCCTCGAACTCGAAGATGCCGGTTTCCGCCGCTTCGTAGGACAGGTTGAACCCGCCCGGCTTGAAGCCCGTGGAATAGCTCGCATAGACGTTGAACGTATCGGTCACGTCATAGCTGAGAATGGCGCTGTAGGAGAAATTGTCGTCCGAGCGCGAGGTCGGATACTGGCTGGCGTCCACAGGGGTGAAGTTCTGGAACGCGGTGAAGCCGTTCAGAAGGTTGAACGGGGTGTTGGCCAGGAAGGCCGCCACCGTGGGATCATACACGATGAGCGGATTGCCAAGGGTCGCGCCCGGAATGCCGGACGCCTGCAGGGCGCCTTCAAGCTGGGCGGCGAGCTGGGCGTCGCCCGCAGCCTGCTGCGCCAGAACCGTGGTCAGAAGGAACGGACAGGTATTGCCGTCGGGGAAGCCCGGGCAGAGCGAGGCTTCAGGCAGACGCAGATTGGCGCCCAGCGAGGTGAAGCTCAGCGCGGAGATCGGATCGTTGATATCGATCACGCTCTCCATGTCCTTGTCTTCTTCAGTGTACCGGCCGCCCAGCGTCAGGGTCAGCCGATCAGTGAAGTTGATGTCGAACTGTGCAAAGGCGGACCAGGACGTGGTGTCGTACTGATAGTTCTCGCGCTGCAGGGCGTCGCCTTCCTGCAGATAACCGCCAGCCGGCAGAAGCGGCACGCCATTCACGCCCAGCTGATTGTTCGCGCCGACCAGAAACTCGGTCAGGGTCACGCCGCCCGTACCGGCCGGCAGGCCGAAGGCTGCGACCAGATCCGCCACCTGCCCCGCAGAAGCCAGATCGAAGAAGGCCTTGGTGTCCGCGCCGTAGACGAGGCGCTGATTGAACTCGAGCTCGTTCTTGTAATAGAAGCCGCCGAACATCCAGTCGATGAATTGGCCGCCATTGGACGTGAAGCGGAATTCCTGGGTGAAGCTGTTGTATTCGTTATCGATGTTACGCGCGCCCAGCAGGTCGATATCGGAGAAGTCCGCATCGATATTCTGGCTCTCGTCATAGGTGCGGTACGCCGTGATCGACGTGAAGGTGAAGCCGTCGAACTCATGATCGATCTGGGCGGACAGGCCGGCCGTGTCGAGCTGGGTGTTCACATTGCCGTCCACAGCGATCTGGCCGTCATGCGGGTCGGCCGGAAGCGCCGTGCCGCCAAGCGCAATCAGCGCGCCCTGGTCGATCGGATCGTAGAAGGCGAAGGGCGCCGCGCAGCAGTTTTCATCAATCACGCCCAGATCGGCGATGACGCGCACTTCGGTGTTGTCGGTCGGATACCACAGCAGCTGTCCGCGATAGGACTGGCGGTTGCGGTCATTGAGCTGCTCGCGCTGAGCGTTGGGCGCGACATTGTCCAGATAGCCGTCATTGGTGTGCGTGGTGGCGTCCAGACGGAAAGCCAGCACATCCTCGATGATCGGGCCGGTCACGGTCGCCTTGGCCACGAACTGGCCATAGCTGCCCGCCGTCAGCTCGGCGTCGCCGCCGAACTCGAACTCGGGCTCCTTGGTGATGAAGCTGACCACGCCGGCCGGCGTGTTGCGGCCGAACAGCGTGGATTGCGGACCGCGAATGACCTCGACGCGCTCGATGGACAGCAGATCGTTGATCGCTGCGCCCGCGCGCGGACGATAGACGCCGTCGACGAACACGCCGACCGAAGGCTCCAGCCCGGGGTTGAAGCTCGACGTGCCGATGCCGCGCAGATTGAACTCGGTGTTCGTGGAGGCGGCGAACTCGGCCACGCGCAGCGACGGCACCAGGGTCTGAAGGTCGGCCGCATCGCGAATCTGCGACTGCTGGATCGCGGTGTCGGTGACGACCGCCACGGAGACCGGCGTCTCCTGAAGGGTCTGCTCGCGCTTTTGCGCGGTCACGGTGATCACGTCCGGTTGCTGCGCCATCGCCGGCGCGGCCACGAGGCCGGCGGCGAGCGCGGTCGCACCGAGTACGGCGGCTTTGGTCAAACGGGTCATCCAGGTCTCCTCCCCTGATAGATGTGCGTCGCGGCGTTCTGAATGCGGCCGCTATACGCAGTTGAATTCAGCTTATGCAGGGTTTTCGCCGTTTGTCATGCGATCTTCTTATGTTAGGCGCGGCAGCGTTGCCCAAAGATCACAATTCCGGTCGGGTCAAATTGCCCCAAATCACCTCCAGGCTGTTGATATAATTAAGGAAGTCACGCCGGGGCGGAGGTCATGCTGCGCAGCATTATCCACAGGATGCGCAAAGGAAGGCCCCGCCCTAACAACTTGATTGCGTTAACAGGTTTACGTGGATTTTCTACGACGCGCCGGGGGCGTCAGCGCCGTGAACGCCAGTCCGGCGAGGGCCCCGGCGATCGCCTGCGTCCAGAAGCCGGGCAGGCTCCGCGCGCCTGCAATGATCTGCACGCCGAAGAAGACCTCTTTCATCAAGGTCAGCATGACCAGCATGCAGACCAGTCCGGCCGCGGCGAAGACCAGGGCGCGCGGCGCCGGCAGGAGGCGGCCCGCAAGCGCGGCGACCGGCAGGGCGATCGCAAATCCCAGGGCGATGAAAATCGCATAGTTCGGCCCCAGCCCCATGAGGTCGTCGACGATCATCGCGACGCCCTCCATCAGCCCGATCGCCGCGCCGACGGCCTTCAGGCCCGACAAGACAAACAGGCTTTGCGCGATAACGCCCAGCGCCACCATGATCAGCACCGCCGCCAGATAGCCCAAGATCAGCCGGATGATCGTCATGACCCATTCCCCCTTTGCGCGCTCGTCCCGCTGGGCTCATAGTGCGCTCTGCATGAAGGCCAGAGAGTGCCGCAAACCCATGCGCGGGGGAACCATCATGATCCGACTGAGCCAATCCGTCATCACCCTGATCGCCCTGGCGCCGGTCTTCAGCGCCTGCACGCAGGCGCCGGAAGCGGCCCCGCCCGCGACAGACATCGATCCCGCACGCTATCAGGTGGAGATCGTGGCGGAGGGGCTCGCCACGCCCTGGGACATGGCCTTCCTGCCGGACGGCTCCGCCCTGGTCAGCGAACGCAATGGCGGCGTGAAGTGGCTGCGCAACGGCTCTCTCAGCGATGTCGAAGGCGGGCCCGAGGATGTGTTCGCCGAAGGACAGGCCGGCCTCTTTGACCTGGCGCTGAGCCCGGACTTCGCCACGAACGGTCATGTCTATCTCAGCTATGCCTCCGGGACTGCAGAGGCGAATACGCCCGCGCTCTACCGCGCCCGCTTTGACAATGGCGCCCTCATGGACGGCGAGACGCTCTTTCGCGCCGAGCCCATGCGCAGCACCAACGCCCATTACGGCGCCCGGCTGGCCTTTCTGCCTGACGGAACCTTGCTGATGACGGCGGGCGAAGGCTTCGCGTATCGCGAACAGGCTCAGATTCGGACCAACCATCTGGGCGCGCTCTTGCGACTGAACCCCGATGGCGGCGCCCCCGCAGACAATCCGTTCTTCGAGGAAGGCGGGCTGGCCGCCTACGTCTACAGCTATGGCCACCGCAACATGCAGGGCATCGCGTTGAATGACGCGACCGGCGCCATCTGGACTCACGAACATGGCCCTCGCGGCGGCGATGAGCTCAACCGCATCGTCCCGGGCGACAACTATGGCTGGCCCATCGCCACCATGGGCATGGATTACAATGGCGCACGGATTTCGCCCTTCTTCGATCATGACGGCTTTCACGCCCCCGAATGGGTCTGGACGCCGTCCATCGCGCCGTCCGGCATGGCGCTTTATGACGGCGATCTGTTCGATGAGTGGCAAGGCGATCTTCTGGTTTCCGCACTGGCTGGACAGGCGCTCCATCGGCTCGATGTCGAGAATGGCGTCGTTGTGAGCGAGGAGCGTCTGTTGTCTGAACGCGGCCAGCGCATCCGACAGGTTCTCAACGGACCGGATGGAGCGATCTGGCTTCTCGCCGAATCGCCCGAGGGGCAAATTCTCCGACTGACCCCGGCCGACTGACCCGGCAAGCTCAGGGTGAAGCGACCGGTTTTGACTGGCGCTCACTCTCTGAAAGGTGTTCACTCTGGCCAAAGATGATTTGCCCGCCCCGTTGATTGCGGTGAGATAGGGCGAACGTTTTCGGGGAGAGAACACATGATGCGCTTTGTGGCCGTGATCATCTCGGCGCTTGTCCTGCTCGGACTTGTTGGAGCAGGCTGGTATTATCGTCCCTGGTCGGACTACGCCCCGGCCCGGATTCGCGCCCTGGATGATCCCGCGCAATACCCGCAGACCTATCAGCGCATGGATGAGTTCCTGCCGCACACCTTCATCGCGGCGGATGCGCCGTCCCCGTTTCCGCATGCGCTGCGCCCGCTCGACATTCAGTATGAGTGGCAGGGCGAGACCAAGACCCTGGACCAGTATCTAGAAGAAGCCCAGGTGACCGGCCTGACCGTGCTGCATCGGGGAGAGGTCGTCGCCCAGATCTACGGTCATGATGCGGGCGCGCAGTCGCGTTTCACCTCCTGGTCCGTGGGCAAGTCCTTTGTCGCGACCCTGATTGGCAAGGCCCTGCATGAAGGCCGGATCGCCAGCCTGGATGACACGGTCGAGCAATACGCCCCCGAATATGCCGGGACCGATTATGGCGCGACAAGCCTGCGTCACCTGCTGATGATGTCCTCGGGCATGGACTTCAATGAAGAGTACAGCGCTGACGCGCCGTCCGACGTCCGCCCGCTGTTTTTCAACGCCTTCATCCTGCGCCGCAATCCGGACGAGATGATCGCCCGCATCGAGCGCGACCGGACGCCGGGCGAGGATTTCCACTATATCAGTCCCAATTCCCACGTGCTCTCGGCCGTGGTGCGCAATGTCTATGAGGGCCGCCTTGCGGAGATCATGGAGCGCGAATTGTGGACGCCGCTGGGCATGAAGAACGAGGCCAGCTGGCTGCAGCACAAACCGGGCCCTGAAGGCGTCGCCATCGGCTATTGCTGTCTGCAGGCCAGCAGCGAGGACTATGCGCGCCTGGGCCAGCTCTATCTTCAGGATGGCGTCTGGAACGGTGAGCGCCTGTTGCCTGAAGGTTGGGTGGACATGGTCTCGACACCGCCGACCCCGTCTCATGAGCCCGGCGCCAGCCGCTACGCCCATAGGGGCTATGGCCTGCACTTCTGGATCCCGGAGGATTATGATCGGGAATTCTACGCCGCCGGCGTGTTCGGCCAGTATATCTGGATGGATCGCAAGCGCGATCTCGTCATCGCCCAGAATGCGGGCGATCCGAACTGGACCGATCGCAATGTCGAGATGACCGCCGTCTTCCGCGCCATCGCCAGCTCGGTCGCGCCCCTGAGCCGGTTCGACGTTCACGGCGCATCTCGGGACGGGGAGAAGGACCCCGAAGCCCCCTCTACCGAGCCCGTTGAGATGGAGCCGCAACCATGAGCGGCGGCGACGGGCTGGAATTTGACTATGTCATCATTGGCGCCGGGTCGGCCGGTTGCGTGCTCGCAGAACGCCTGAGCCAGGATCGGGACGTTACTGTTTGCGTGCTCGAAGCGGGCGGCTCTGACAACAAGGCGGTCATCAAGACGCCCATGCTCTTGCAGTTCGCCATCACCAATCCCGCCATCAATTGGGATTACTGGACCGAGCCGCAAAAGAATCTGAATGATCGCGCGCTGTACTGGCCGCGCGGCAAGACTCTCGGCGGGTCATCCTCGATCAACGCCATGCACTATATGCGAGGCGCGCTGGAGAATTACGACGAATGGGAAAGCGCCTACGGCGCAACCGGCTGGGATGGCGATGCGGCGCTGGAAGCCTTCAGGGCGGTCGAGAACAACGAGAACCATGGCGGTCCGTTCCACGGCCAGGGCGGCCCGTTGAACGTCAAGACCATCGGCCCGCTCAACCCGCTCACCCATCGCTATTTCGAAGCCTGCCGCCGCCGGCAGATTCCCGAGAATGACGACCATAACGGCGCGCGCCAGGAGGGTTTCGGAACCTATCAGGTGACCCAGAAGGCCGGCAAAAGATGGTCCGCGGCCGACGCCTTTCTCAAACCCGCCATGCAACGCCCGAACCTGAGCGTCGTCACCGATGCGATGGCCCACAGGGTCGTGCTGGAAAACGGCGAAGCCAGGGGCGTGCTCATCGAGATCGATGGCGAGATGAAGACCGTCACGGCGCGTCGCGAAGTGATCCTGTCGGGCGGGGCGATCAATTCGCCTCAGCTGCTGATGCTGTCCGGCATCGGACCGGCGGACCATCTGCGCGAGGTGGGCGTGAGCGTCGAGCATGACCTGCCCGGCGTGGGTGAAAACCTGCAGGACCATCTCGACATCCTGGCGCGGGCGCGTACGAAATCCGCCGCCTCAATCGGCTATTCCGCGCGGAAGTTTCCCGCCACCGCACGCGACGTCCTGCAATGGGCGCTGACAGGCACCGGCAATTTCACCGTCAATCCGGTGCAAGGCTGCGGCTTCATCCGCTCCAGCCGCGCCCGCGATCTGCCTGACATCCAGCTGGTCTTCATTCCGGCCCTCGCCAGCCCGCATGGCCGTGAAACGATGACCGGTCACGGGATGAGCCTGCATGCCTGCCATCTCTACCCGCAAAGCCGCGGCCAGCTGAGATTGAAGGACGCCGATCCGCGCACCCCCATCATGATCGATCCCAACTATCTCGATCATGAAGAGGATGTTGAGGTAATGACCGATTGCCTGGAGATCGCGCGCGACATCCTGTTGAGCGACGCTTTTGACGGCGAGTTCCAGGCGCTGGACCTGCCTGCGGATCCCCAGGCCGGTCGCGCCGCCTTGACGGATGAAGTCCGCAACCGCGCCGAGACGCTCTACCACCCCACATCCACCTGTGCGATGGGACGCGGAGAGCTCGCTGTCACCGATCCCGAATGCCGCGTGCGCGGCGTGAAGGGTCTGCGCGTGGTCGACGCCTCTGTCATGCCCCGTATTGTCGGCGGCAACACCAACGCCCCCACCATCATGATCGCGACACGCGCCGCTGACATGATCCGTTCGAGCTAGGGAGAGCTCTCATGCCTGATACCCAAGCCAGCCCCTCCGCCTCCATTGACGCCATGCAGGATGTCTTTGCGCGCCAGAGGGCGGCCTTTGAGCACGAACGCCATCGCAGCCTGTCTGAACGCAAGGCCGATCTTGAGAAGATCGAAAAGCTGGTCAAAGAGCGCGGGGATGAGTTCGCCGACGCGATCGACGCCGATTTCGGGCGTCGCTCCAAGTCTGAAACGGCGCTGGCCGAGCTGGGCTTCACCATCGCCACCGCCAAGCACTCGCGCCAGCACCTGGCCAAGTGGATGAGCGCGAAGCGCGTATCCGTGCCGATGACGCTGGCGCCGGGCAACGCCTATATCCGCCGTGAACCCAAGGGCGTCGTCGGCATCGTTTCGCCCTGGAACTATTCCATGCAGCTCGCCTTCGCGCCGCTGGTCGCTGCGCTCGCCGCAGGCTGCCGGGTGATGATCAAGCCCAGCGAGTTCACGCCGCGCACCTCGGCTCTGATCAAATCCACCCTGGCCGAGCTGTTCAGCGAGGATCATGTGGCGGTGATCGAGGGCGGTCCGGAAGAGGCCAGCGCCTTCACCGCCCTGCCCTTTGACCATCTGTTCTATACCGGCTCCACCCAGGTGGGTCGCATCGTCGCCAAGGCGGCGGCGGAGAATCTGACGCCGGTCACGCTGGAGCTGGGCGGCAAGTCCCCCGCAGTCATCGCCCCCGATTTTGATCCGGCCGAAGCGGCGAAGACCCTCGCCTGGGGCAAGTTCCTCAATGCGGGCCAGACCTGCGTCGCGCCTGACTATGCGCTTGTCCCACGCGGTTCTGAAAAGGGCTTTGTGGACGCCATGATGCACGAAACGGCGCAGATGTGGCCTGATGTGGCGACCAATGAGGACTACACCGCCATCATCTCCGAGCGCCATCATGCGCGCCTCAGCCAGATGGTCGAGGAAGTGCGCGAAGCCGGCGCTGAAGTTCACCAGCTGGCGTTCGACAAGGCGAAGGCCGGCAATACCCGCATCTTCCCCCCGACTGTGGTCGTTGATCCGCCGCTCGACTCCAAGCTCATGCAGGAGGAGATTTTCGGACCGATCCTGCCGGTGCTCAGCCATGACGGGCTGGAGGACGCCGCGCGCTTCATCAATGAACGCGATCGTCCGCTGGCGCTCTACATCTGGTCGAAATCCAAGCAGACGGCGCGAAATTTCCTCGCTAGGACCATTTCAGGCGGCGCAGCGGTGAACCTGCCGCTTCTGCACCTGTCGGTCGAGGACCTGCCCTTTGGCGGCGTCGGCGCGTCCGGCTATGGCGCCTATCATGGCGAGGCGGGGTTCCTGACCTTCACCCATGAGCGCGGCGTGTTCGAGGCCCCGGTCTGGCATCCCAGCCGCCTCGTGCGTCCGCCCTATGGCAAGGTCTTTGAATTCTTCAAGAAACTGCAGGCCGGCTAGCCGGCAAGGGACCAGTTGATGTCATCCGCGGTCGGGGCGTCGTTCAGTTGCGGTCTGGAGAAATAATAGCCTTGGAACAGGGTGATCCCCAGATCCAGCAGCGCACGCGCCTCGGCCTTCACCTCAATGCCTTCGGCGATGATGCGAATGCCGAACCTGTCGCAGATCTCCACCAGAGCCGAGAGAATGGTCCGCTTGACCGGGCTGATGTGAACATTGCGCACCAGCGCCATGTCGAGCTTGATGATGTCGGGCATGACCGAGGCCAGCAGCGTCAGGCCCGCGCCCCCCGAGCCGAAATCATCCAGCGCCGTGGTGAAGCCCATATCCTTGTAGGACCGAACGATCATGGCGAAATGGTCAGGATCGGTGACCGCTTCATGCTCGGTCATCTCGAACATGATCTGATCAATGGGAAAACCGTTCGCCGTCGCGGCAGCCAGCGTGGTGCGCAGACAGGTCGCCGGATCATAGACGGCGTTCGGCATGGTGTTCAGCGACAGAAGCTCGCCCCGTCGCGCCAGCGTCCGGCTCGCAGACTTGAGCGCCTGGATGCGGCAATGCCGGTCGAAGGCGTGCATGTTCTCGGTCGTGACCTTGGACAGAACCGAACCCGCGGATTCTCCTTCAGGGCCGCGCACCAGGGCTTCCTGGGCGAAGATCGTCCGCGACTTGAAGTCGATAATGGGCTGGAAGGCGAAACTCAAACGCTCGGGAAACGGCTCTGCACAACGGCAGATCGCTTCTTCACAAAGCGGGGTTGCGGTTGATGTGCTCATTGTCGGAGACCTTGATGCTATTTGTTCAATTCTCGCATGTACAACTTAATGAAGAGTGTCATGCGACTGCGCATGACGTTCGAGAGTGTTGCGCCGTAACTTGAAAGCCCTGGGGAGGCTGATCGTGAAAACCTGGATCATTCGGATTGTCGTGGGCGTGATCGCGCTTGCCCTGATCATCGTGCTGGGCGTCGGCGCCTGGCTGGTGGAGCGCTTCAACGCCTCCAAACCCCGCGAGACCGGCGAAGTCGCCCTCTCCGCGCTTGAGCGTCCAGCCCAGGTGGTGCGCGACGAAAACGGCATCGCCCACATCTTTGGCGAAACCGACGCCGATGTGATGGCGGCGCTTGGCTATGTGCATGCCAGCGAACGCTATTTTCAGATGGATCTGGCGCGCCGTTATATGCGTGGCGAGCTGTCGGCGCTGTTCGGCGAGGACTATCTGCGCGCTGACGCCCAAACCCGCACCTATGGCTTTCGGCGCCTGACCGAGGACATTGTCGCCAACCTGTCTGATGAGACGCGTGCGCTCATGGAGGCCTATGTGGCGGGCGTGAACGCGCGTGTGGCCGAGGGCGCGGTGGCGCCCGAATACGCCGTCCTGCGCACCGCGCCGGAAGGCTGGAGCCTTGAGGACAGCGCCGCCATCGTCGTGTTGCTGGCCCATGACCTGGCCGCCGGTGCTGGCGCGGATACCGACAGGGCGCTTCTGGACGACATCCTGTCGGCGGAACAACTGGCCCAGTTCACCATGAGTTTCCCCGACTGGGCGCCGACCATGCTGAAGGCCGAGGATATGCGCGCCCGCTTTGGCGAGGTTCAGACCGAAGCCCTTCCCCCCGCTGAAGCCCCCGCCGCGCAATCAGACAACCAGCCCGGCTCGAACGCCTGGGTGATTTCCGGCGAACGGTCGGAAACCGGTCGCCCGCTTCTGGCCAATGATCCGCATCTGGGGCTGAGCACCCCGGCCATCTGGTATTATGTGCGCCTGAACCTGTCCTACGGCCCGGTGATCGGCGGCACGGTGCCCGGCGCCCCCTTCGTCATTCTGGGCCGCAATGCTCACGCCGCCTGGGGCTTTACCAATACCGGCTTTGACGTGATCGATATTCTCGAGCGCGACCGCAGCGCCGAAACGATCACCACCCGCACCGAGACCATCACCGTCAAAGGCCGCAGCGAGCCGGTGACGATCACGGTTGAGGAGACCGAGGACGGTCCGGTGCTCGATCCGCAATGGTTCGATCTGCGCGGGTTTGACGAGGATTCCATCGTGGTGCGCCGCTCCACCGTCACCGCGCCGGGCAATCGGGTCGCGGATGCGACGCTCGCCATCATGCAGGCCGAGACCTTTGACGACTTCGTTGAAGCCGGTCGCGGCTGGACCGCCCCCATGCAGAACATGCATTTCGCCAGTGTGGACGGCACCATCGGCTACACCACCGCCGGCCTGCTGCCGATCCGCGACGAGAACGGCGACTGGACGGGGTTCATCCCGTTTGAAGAGCTGCCGCGGGTCCGCAACCCGCAAGGCGGCTTCATCGCCTCGGGCAACAATCTCGTAGCCGGGCCGGACTATCCCTATCCGCTGCCGGGTTCTTACGCGACCTATCGCGCGCCGCGCATCGAGCAGCTGTTGAACGCCCGCGAACGTCATAGCCTTGATAGCTTCAAGACCCTGCAGATGGATGTGACGAGCGAACAGGCGCTGCGCATCCTGCCCATGCTGCTCGGCTCGGAACCGGAAAGTCAGCTGGGCGCAGAAGCCCTGGCCCGGCTGGAGTCCTGGGATGGATCGCTCGACGCGGACGGCCCGGAAGCCCTTATCTATTCCGCCTGGCTGCGCGTGCTGTCAGGCGCGATCTGGAATGACGAGCTGGATACCCTCGCCGTCGCCTTCAACCAGCCCCGCCGCGCCTTTCTGGAAGAGGTGCTGATTGGCGAGGCGTCGGCCTGGTGTGATGATGTGCGCACCGATGCGGTGGAGACCTGCGCCATCACCGCCGGTCTGGCCCTCGACGCCGCCATGGCGGAAACCGCGGACGCCTTTGGCCGTGACATGGACAGCTGGCGCTGGGGCGATATGCATGTGGCCGATTTCGACCATCCGTTCGACAGCCTGCCGCTGATCGGCTCCATGTTCGCCAACCGCGTCGCCGTGCCCGGCGACGGCGCCACGATCAATGTGGCCCATTTCAGCTATGCCTCGGGCAGCTATGACGTCTTCCACGCCGCGTCCTTGCGGGCGATCTATGACCTGTCGGACCTGAACAACTCGCTCTACATGTTTGCGCCCGGCCAGTCCGGGCACCCGCTGTCGCCCCATCATGGCGACCTCGCCCCGCGATGGGCGGCGGGCGAGTATTTCGAGATCCGCGATGACTGGGATGTTGCATCCGCGCCGGAAGGCAGCCATGTCCTGACCCTGACGCCGCAATAGGACCCGCCATGATCAGTCTTGAAAACCAGACCGTCTTCGTCACCGGAGCCTCGCGCGGCGCCGGCGCCGGCATCGCCCGCCAGATCGCCGAGGCCGGCGGCCGGGTGATCCTGGGCTATGCCCGCAACACCGAGGCCGCCAAGTCGATGGCGAGCGAGCTGGGCGACAAGGCGATCGGTCTGGTCAAGGCGGATTTCTCAGATCCCGCCGCGGCGGAACCCGCCTGGGAACAGGCCAAAACCATCGCCGACGGGCCGATCCACGGCCTTGTGCTCAATCATGGCGTCTTCGAAGCCTCCAATGTGCACGACCCGGCCGATATCTGGCGGCAGAACTGGGCGCGCACCCTGCAGATCAATCTGCAAAGCTGCGCCGACCTCGCCCGCTGCGCGGCGCAGGACTGGGTGGATGGCGCCCCCGGCGGCTCACTCGTGGCCATCAGCTCGCGCGCGGGGCACCGCGGCGATGACGCAGACCATCCCGCCTACGCGGCCTCGAAAGCCGGTCTGATCGCGATGATCAAGACTTTGGCGCGCGCCTATTCAGGACGAGGCCTGCTCGCCTACGCCATCGCGCCAGGCTGGATCGACACCGAAATGGCGCCGCAGGACCCTGATGACCGCAAGGCGGCGCTCGCCGAAGTGCCCTATGGCGACATGGCGACGCCGGACGAGCTGGGTCAGCTCACCGCGTTTCTGCTCTCAGGCGCCTGCAAAAGCGCCACCGGCGCGACCTTTGACGTCAATGGCGCGAGCTATGTGAGGTAGGGGCTGAACGCCCAACAGTGTCTGAATTCCCGGGCGAGCGTAGCGAAGACCCGGGACCTCTTTCCTCCTTAAGCGCCCTATTCTGATGGAGTCCCTGGCTCAGCGCTGCGCTTGGCCAGGGTTTCAGAACCTACTCCGCCGCCAGCGCTTCTTGTCGCCCCGCGCGCACCAGCCGACCCGGGCGCGCGTCCGTCACTTCGTCATTGCGCACCACGACCTCGCCCGAAACGATCGTTGCGCGATAGCCTTCGGCGTCCTGCAACAGGCGCTGGCCGCCGGCGGGCAGGTCCTTGACCAGACGCGGCGGGTGCAGGCGGAGTGTCTGGTAATCGATGACGTTGAGATCGGCCTTCAGCCCCGGCTTGATCCGGCCGCGATCAGACAGACCCAGATAATCGGCGATGTCCGCCGTCAGCATCTGCACGGCGCGTTCGGGCGCAATGCGGGGTCCACGGGTGCGGTCACGGGTCCAGTAGCTTAGAAGATAGCTGGGGAAGCTGGCGTCACACACCGTGCCCACATGGGCGCCGCCATCGGACAGGCCCGGAATGGCGAGCGGGTGCTGCATCATGGTCAGCACATTGTCATAGCTGAGCTCGGTATAGTTGTAGATCGGCAGATAGATCAGCTCGCGACCGTCGCGCGCGATCACCGTATCAAACAGTTCTTCCCACACTGACACGCCGCGCCGTTCAGCCTTCGCGCCGATCGATTGCTCGGGCGGCTGCTCGTAATCCGGGTTCTCGGACAGGGTGAAGAGCTTGCCCGCCACCATTTCCATGTTCTCGATGAGAAGATCGGCGATGGGCGGGACCGAGCTGCCGGGCCCGGCGAGCTTGTCCGATTTCTGGCTGAGGATCTTCTGACGGAAGGCGTCCGTCTTCATCACCCCCACCCGTTCATCGAGCGGCAGATGGGCGATCTCCTTATAGGCCGGGAAGCCCATGAAGGGATGGAAGGTGCATTGCAGCCCCAGGAAGACCCCGATGGCGCGCGGCGCCACCTGAGCGCGAACGGTATAGCCCTCCTTGTCCAGCGCTTCGAGCCCGTTGAGGATCTTGCGCCATTGATCGGGCGCGAAATCGCGCTGCATCAGGGACATGGAGAAGGGACGTCCGCCTGCGGCGCGGACATACTCTTCCACGACCTTCCATTCTTCATCGAAACGGGACTGGTCACGTTCCAGGTCAAAATCGGACACCGCCTGGATGACGCCGTGATCACGCCCCTTGAAGGCGCTGGCGATGCCGGTGAGTTCCTTGGTGGTGGCTTCGGACGCCGGGGTCCATTCCCCGTCCGCCGTGCGGTGCAGGTCCGAGCGCCCGGTCGCGAAGCCGATGGCGCCCGCATCCAGCGCTTCAGAGACAAGGTCTCGCATCTTCGCGATCTCGTTGTCATTGGCCTGCTTGTCAAAGCTCGCGCGCTCATCCATCACATAGACGCGCAGCGGATCGTGGCCGACCATCGCCGCCACATCGAGGGTGCGCGGGGTCTTCTCAAGCGCGTCCATATAGTCGGGGAAGCTCTCCCAGTCCCAGCTCAGGCCCTCGGCGAGCGCGGTGCCGGGAATGTCCTCCACCCCCTCCATCAGCTTGATGAGGCGCTCATGGTCGGACTTGCGCACGGGCGCGAAGCCCACCCCGCAATTGCCCATGATGGCGGTGGTCACCCCATGCTTGATGGACGGCTCCATCCGGTCATCCCAGGTGGCCTGACCGTCATAATGGGTGTGCACATCGATGAAGCCGGGGGTGATGATGCAGCCTTGGGCGTCGATCACCTCATCGGCGTCGCCCGGCGCATCACCCACCGCAATGATGCGGCCATCCTTGATCCCGACATCGCCCATGTAAGGCGAGCCGCCCTCGCCCTCATGGATCATGCCGCCGGTGATCTTCAGATCATACTCCGCCATGTCGTCTCCTCCCGAATGAAGCTATGGCGCCGTTTCGGCGCTCTTTTGTGATCGGACCCAGTCGAGCCCGCGATAGAAGCCGGCGAGCGCGCCGCCGCTGAACAGATGCCAGACCGCCCAAAGCGCTGTGATGGCCGCCGCTCCGCCCACGCCCTCGAACTGGCCCAGCAGGATGACAAGGCCCAGCCCGGTGTTCTGGATGCCCACCTCGAAGGTCACCGAGCGCCGTCCGGCGGTTTCAAAGCCCAGAAGGCGCGCCGACGCCGCGCCCACGCCAAACGCCACCGCATTGTGGATCATGGCGATGACCAGCACACTGCCCGCCGTCGCGGTGAAAAGCGCCCAGTTCGTGCTCACCCCGCCAATCACCATGCTCGCCAGCCCCAGAAGCCCGGCGACCAGAAATACAGGGCGCAGCCGGTGCGCGGTCCTGGGAAACCGATGCGCGATCCCCATGCCGATCGCCAGCGGCACGGCGAGCAGAAGCGTTGTCTGCAGGACAAAGGGGATGGGCGAGACCTCGATGGACTCCACCAGGGCGTCCGCCGGGCCATAGAGCGACGTCCAGAACAGGATCGAGACCGGGGTCAAGAGCGCGGCGGCGAGGCTGGACGTCGCGGTCAGCGAGACGGAGAGCGCGGTGTCCCCGCGCGCCAGATGGGTGAGGAAGTTCGACACATTCCCGCCCGGACAACACGCCACCACGATCATCCCCAGCGCGATCGACGGCGGCGGGGACAGCACATGGATCAAGGCGAGGGTCACGAGCGGCAAGCCGATGATCTGAGCGGCCGCCGCGCCGAGAAAGCGTCCGGGTCGCGTTCTGAGCTGGGCGAAATCCCCCACATGAACATCCAGCGCCACGGCGAACATCAGGATCGCCAGAATGGCTGGCAGGATCAGGCTTGCCCCTGGCGCGAGTTCAATCTGCACCGCATCCAGCGCTGCTATATCCATGGCGCGCCTCTCCTCCCGCTGCGAGGTCCGAGCCTGTCGGACCGTCCCCGCCTCTTCGGGCGAGTGAACATTGTTCACCCCCAGAGTGACCGCTTTGACCGCCAGTGTCGAGACCCTCAGCGGGCCGGGCTTGCGCGTTCAGGGGATCAATGCACGATGCACGCATCAGGAATTCATGTGGGGAGTCACAATGTTACGTTACTTTATAACGTCTGGTGTCGCCGCGCTGGCGCTGACGGCGTGCAGCGACCCGGCGCCCGCGCCGCAGAGCGAGGACGCCGCCGCGGCGTCCGGGACCAGCGAAGCCTCCAACGCCTATCCCGCCCACCAGGCGAGCGATGCCGCGATCACCGAGGCGGACTTCGCCTATCGGATTTCCGCCCTTGCCGATGACCGTTTCGAAGGCCGCGGACCCGCGTCCGAGCATGGCGAACAGGCGGCGACCTGGATTGCCGAGGAAATGGACGCGATCGGCCTCGAGCCGGCCGGCGAGGAGCGCGGCTGGTACCAGCCGGTGCCGCTCATCGAATCCACGCTCGACGAGACCGCCTCGAGCTTTGACATCACCATTGATGGCGAACCCATGGGCCTTCAGACCAATGTGGACGTGGTCTACTGGTCCCAGAACCCCGAAGAACAGGTCAGCCTGTCTGATTCCGACCTCGTCTTCGTCGGCTACGGCGTCGTTGCGCCTGAATATGGCTGGAATGACTATGAAGGCGTGGACGTCACCGGCAAGACGGTGGTCATCCTGATCAATGATCCGGGCTTCGCCGATCCCGATTCCGGGCTCTTCAACGGCTCGGCCATGACCTATTACGGTCGCTGGACCTACAAGTACGAAGAAGCCGCCCGTCAGGGCGCCGAGGGCGCGATCATCGTTCACCAGACCGCCCCGGCGGCCTATCCCTGGGGCACGGTGCAGTCGAGCTGGTCCGGCCCGCAATTCACCCTCGCCTCCTCCGCCGGTCAGGAACGCGCCGATGTCCAGGCCTGGATCACTGAAGAGAAAGCGGCCGAGCTGTTCGACGCGCTCGATCTCGACTTCGCAGAGCTGAGCGCCTCGGCGTTGAGCCCGGATTTCGAACCGGTGGACATGGGCCGCGCCAGCCTGAGCGCTTCGCTCAGCAATTCGCTGCGCACCCTGACCTCGAACAATGTCGCAGGCATGGTTGAAGGGTCTGAACGCCCGGACGAGTTCGTGCTGTTCATGGCCCATTGGGACCATATCGGCATCCGTCTGAACTTTGCGGGCGACGACCAGATCTATAACGGAGCCGTGGACAACGCGACGGGCGTGTCCGCCATGCTGGAGCTGGCCGAAGCCTACGCCAAGTCCGACACGCCGCCCGAGCGCTCGGTGATCTTCGTGGCCGTGACCGCCGAGGAACAGGGCCTTCTGGGCTCGGAATACTACGCCCAGAACCCGCTGATCCCGCTGGATCAGACCGTCGCCGGGTTCAACTTTGACGGCATTCTGCCGATCGGCCGCACCGAGGATATCGTGGTGATCGGTTATGGCGCCTCCGAACTTGAGGACCTGCTGCGCCTCGAAGCGGAAGCGGACGGCATGTATCTCAGCCCCGATCCCAATCCGGAGGCGGGCTATTTCTATCGCTCCGACCACGTCACCCTCGCCCGTCGCGGCGTGCCGATGCTGTACGCGGATTCCGGGTCTGTCGCTGAAGAAGGCGGCGAAGATTACGGCGCGCAGATCGAAGCGGCCTACCGCCTTCAGGCCTATCACAAGCCTGCCGACGAGTTTGACCCGAACTGGGACATGAGCGGCTTCGTGCAGTCCACCGAGCTGATGTACCGCGTCTCGCGTCGTCTGACCGACTCCGAGGACTGGCCCAACTGGTATGAGGAGAACGAGTTCCGCGCCATCCGCGATGCGATGATGCAGGACTAGCGACCTCATACGCTGACACGAGAAAGCCCGGACGGTCAGCCGTCCGGGCTTCTTTTGTGGGTCCGACGTCCTGCCTAGCGCGTCAGGCGCAGGCGGTTGATGTCGGCGGCGATGGAGGAGAAAGCCTCGGCGATATCGAGATTTTCCACCTGATAATAGTTCTGGGGCTTGTTGGCGCAGTTGCGCATCAGGTCGCGATTGGTCTGACCGCTCAGCTGGAAGGCGATGGTGTAGATCTGCACCCCGTTGCCATCGGCAATGTCGCACGCCTCGGCCATGTTCTCGCGCGCCTGACGGGCGGAGTAGAGCTCATAACTGCGCGTGCCGGTCCGTTCGCGCCCCCACCAGTCATAATAGGTGTACTCCTCGCTGCGGATCTGGGCCGTCGCCTCACCATCGGTCATCACCACCAGAATCTTGATGGTGTCGCGATCATCATAGGACGCCGGACGATCGGAGAAACTGCCCCCCAGATTCCCGCGCCAGGCCGGGTCGAGCGCCCGCGCGCCCCACATGGTGGCCACATCGAGACCGGTATTGCCTTCCGCGCGCAGCGAATTGATCAGACCGCGCAGGCGCCCTTCATTCTGGGACAGGAATTCGGATTCCATATTGTTGCGCGGACAGAAGGCCGAGTAGCTGTTGCCGGTCTGCTCGCTGCCGTAATACTCGGTGAATTCCATCCCCCGGTAAGGCAGCGTCATCTCGACAGGATAGTCCGTTCCCATGTCCACACAGCCGGACTGACGGCGATGATTGTTGTTGCCGCTGACAATGTCCTGATTGACCTCGCGCGGCGTGCGCACGCCGCCATTGTAGGGAATGACGGAAATCGAGGTCCGCTCGGCGGCGTCCGCCGCCAGCACGATCTCGACAAATTCGATGGCTGCATCCTGCAGGGCATTGATCTTGGAGCCGCCCATCGAGCCTGACACGTCAAGCACGAGCGAGATCTCCACATCGCGCACCTGCTCGATGGCTTCGCTGGCGTGTTCCAGCGTCAGCGTGTTGATGCCCACCAGACCCAGCATGGTCGTGGGCATGGCGACGGAGGCGGTCGCGTTCACAACGCGGGAGTTGAGCGAGATGTCCGCAACCACATCCAGCTGCAGGCTGGCCAGCAATTGGGGATGATCGGCCAGGGCGGCCTCCACATAGGCGCGCACGACGTCCTCGGGATTACGGTCCTGTGTCAGGGAGGCGGCGGCCAGCGCGCCGGAATCCAGCGCGCTCTGAAGCTCGGAGCTGACGGTGGTGCTGCGCGAATAATCCAGAGCGCCGCCCACCGCGGTCACCAGCACGCCCGAGCACAGCGCCATGATGATGGCGACATTGCCGCGGCGGTCATCTGACCAGCGAGAAAAAATCCGTCCGAGCACGCTCATGAGCCGTCCTACGCAAAACACCGTTCCAAGCCGGAACACGCGTAGACAGAGCTTGCAACAAACGGACCAAAATCCAGTTAAAACAATAATTTACGACTTGTTAACCGCGTTAGCGCGCCAGCCGCAGATTGTTGAGATCCGCCGCAATCGAGTTGAAGGCGGCGGAAATATCCAGATTTTCAACCGCGTAATAGTTCTCGGGCCGACTGGCGCAGTCGCGCATCAGATTGCGGTTGGTCGAGCCTGAAACCTGAAAGGCGATGGTGTAGATGTGCACGCCCTCCGCCTCGGCCGCATCGCAGGCGTCCGCCATGTTATCGCGCGCCTGCGAAGCGCTGTAGATTTCATAGCTGTACCAGTCGCCATACCAGTTCTGGGCGCGGCGGATCTGGGCGGTCGCCGCCCCATCGGTCATCACCACCAGCACCTTCATGGTCGAAGGGTCGTCATAGGCGGCGGGACGGGACGCGAAGTCGCCCCCCAGCCGTCCGCGCCAGGCCGGGTCAAGCGCCCGGGCGCCCCAGGCGGTCGCCACATCCAGTCCCGTATTGCCGCCCGCATCCAGATCACGGATCAGATTCACCAGCACCGACGGGGTCTGTTCCAGAAAGACCGTGGCTTCATTCTCCTCCGGACAGAAGGCGGAAGAGCGCCAGCCCCGCTGGTCGCGATCCTGCCAGTCGAGCCAGTCATACCCGTTCGCAGCGAGATCCATCGTGACCGGATCAGAGACGCCCAGCTCGAGACAGCCGCTGTCATTGGGCGTGCCCGGGACCAGGTCATTGGTCACGGTCTGGGGCAGGCGCACGCCGCCATTATAGGGAATGACCGACAGGCTGGTGAGGCCCTCCAGATCGGGGTCCATCATCACGCCCACAAACTCCTCGGCCGCGTCCCGCAAGGCCGTGATCTTGGAGCCGCTCATGGAGCCGGAAATGTCCAGCACCAGTGAAATTTCCAGGTTGCGCACCCGCTCATTGGCCTCGGAGACGCGGTTCAGCGTCAATGCGTCATACCCGATAATGCCCAGCATCAGCGTGGGCACGCTGATCACGGCGTCCGCCGTCACTTCGCGCGAGTTGATGGCGAGGTCGGAGCTGACCTGAACATTCAGCCGCTCGAGCACGCCATTATGCTCGGACAGCGCGGCCGTGATGTAATTGCGCACAATGGTTTCAGGGTCTTCGCCCTGGGACAGCGAGGCGGCGGCGAGCGTTCCCGCATCCATGGCGGACTGGATCTCGGCGCCGATGGTGAAGGTGCGCGAATAATCGAGCGCCCCGCCCACGCTGACGACGAGCGGACCCAGCAACATGGCGAACATCATCGCCACATTGCCGCGCACATCCTGTGTGAAATGTCTCAAAAGCGACCGCATGTCCCGACCCTCGTTGCGACAACGCGCAAAACGGATCAAGACTTCGCTCACCCCCATTAAAACATTGAAAAGAAACAGGGTAAGCGTTGCGTTTACCCTGTTTCGAGTCGGGCCGCTAACCCTGGGCGAAAAAGCCCTTCAGGGCGCGCGCCGCCTGGCGGATGCGCTGCTCGTTCTCCACGACCGCCAGGCGCACATGGCCGTCGCCGCGCTCGCCAAAGCCCAGCCCCGGCGCGACGGCCACATCGGTTTCTTCCAGCAGCTTCTTGGCGAACTCCACCGAGCCCAGATGCGCGAAGCGTTCGGGGATCGGCGCCCAGGCGAACATGGTCGCGGGCGGGCTGGGAATGTCGAACCCGGCGCGGCCAAAGCTTTCCACCAGCACGTCGCGGCGCTTCTTGTAGATCTCGCGCGCCTCGACCACATGGTCCTGCGGACCATCGAGCGCCGCCACCGCCGCGATCTGGATCGGGGTGAACGCGCCATAGTCGAGATAGGATTTCACCCGCTTGAGCGCGTCCACAAGCCGCGATGACCCCGCCGCAAAGCCCATGCGCCAGCCGGGCATGGAATAGGTCTTGGACATGGAGGTGAACTCCACCGCCACATCCTTGGCGCCCTCGACCTCGAGGATCGAAGGCGGCGGATTGCCATCAAAATAGATCTCCGAATACGCAAGGTCGGAAATGAGAACGAGGTCGTTCTCCTTCGCAATGCGCACGGCCTCTTTGTAGAAGTCGAGATCGACGACCTGGGCAGTCGGGTTCGACGGGAAGTTCAGCACCAGCGCCGACGGCGCCGGGATCGAGCGGCGGCAGGCATGCACCGCCTCGCGCAGGAAATCCTCGGGATCCTTGAAGCCGACCGGCCGCACGGCGGCGCCGGCGATCAGGAAGCCGAACATATGGATCGGATAGGACGGATCGGGCACGAGGATCACATCGCCCGGCGCGGTGATCGCCTGGGCGAGGTTGGCGAGCCCTTCCTTGGAGCCCAGCGTGACGCAGACCTCGGTATTGGGGTCGAGTCCCACATTGAAACGGCGCTCGTAATAACGCGCGAGCGCCTTGCGCAGGGACGGCACGCCCTGGCTGGCGGAATAGCGGTGCGCGCGCGGATCGGCGGCAACCTCGGCAAGCTTGGCGATGATGTGCGGGGCGGGAGCGAGATCGGGATTGCCCATGCCGAAATCGATGACGTCGCGGCCCTCGGCGCGATAGGCCTGCTTCATCCGGTTCACTTCAGCGAACACGTAAGGCGGCAGGCGCCGCTCGCGGTAAAACTCTTCCTGTTGAGACATCGGTTCAAATCGCCCTGCTTGAATGCGTCTGCAGCGTACTCCGCACGCCCCGGAGGGCGTCAATGGGGCGCAGCTGTGGCGAAGCGATGAATTGCACGGACATTCATGCGCAAAACGCGGTTTCTCGACTAGAACGCCCCGCCGGCGGGCCGCGTCTCGCGCAGGGCGCGACGGCGGCGGTGCTGGTCGGGCATCAGTCTGTCGAGCAGCGCATGAAAGCGCGGCGAGTGATCCATCACCAGAAGATGGCAGGCCTCATGCGCGCAGACATAATCAATCAGCGCTTCGGTATAGGCGATCAGGCGCGCATTCATGCGGATCGAGCCGTCTGACGAGCACGAGCCCCAGCGCGCCTTCTGCTCGCGCACGCTGACTTTCGGTCGCTTCGCGCCCAGCGTCTTGGCATAGGCTTCAAGCTTGGGCGTCATCAGGGCGAGGGCTTCGGCCTTGCGCCAGCGCTTGAGCGCGGCCAGCACCGCCTTGCGGCTGTCAGACGGATCAAGATGCCTGTCCACATGCACGATGACTTCGGCCTCGGTGCGGGTCACTACAGTGCGGGCCTTGTCATGGGGGAGCACCGACAGGCGCAAATCCTTGCCCAGCCAGCCCACCCGTTCGCCATCCACCCCGCGCAGGGCGGGCGCGGTGCGCGCCTGACGCTTTTCCAGCCGGTCGATGACCCAGCCCGCCTTCTCGCGCACCACGGCGTCGGCCTCGGCCACGCTGACGCGCGCCGGCAGGGTGACGGTCAAACCGTCCTCACTGACCTTCAGGCCAATGGTCTTGCGGCGATGGGAGCGTTTGAGCGTATAGAGCAAATCCCGGTCGGGCAGCTCGATCTGGCGCACCTGCGCACTGTCCCGGCTCACGGGCAAGCGCCTCAGGCCGATCGGGGCGCGTTCAGCGCCACCGCGTGCAGCCCCAGCAGCATCACCGCCCCGCCCACAAACAGGCCCGCAAAAGGCGCCAGCTCCACCCGGCCCGCCGCCAGCGTCATGAACGCCATCACAAGGCCGTAGACGATGAGCGCAATGACAACGATGCGGCCCAGCGTACGCTCTTGCGCGCCGCTCCAGCGCGCCCGCGACACCCAGGTGAATCCTGGCAGCGCCACAAGGCTGGCGATCAGCGCCAGATAGGCGGGCAGGCCGACGCCCTCGAGCGCGCCCTGGGCCAAAAGCCCGCCCGCGCCCGCCAGCATCATCAGAACGCCCCAGACCAGGGGATGATTGATCCGTGCAAACATGAGGCGAGCTTAGACCGCGTCGCGCACCCGCGCCAGATCAGGCTTTGGTGGGAGGGGGTGATGACTTGCGGTCAGCATGTAGGCGGTAGCAGCTTAATGCTCTTCGCTATCAACTTGGGGTGCAAACATACAGATAATAGTAAATATAAACATCACCACTCCACTGTATTTTTTAAACCCTCATTGCAATCAATAAATGAAAAATAAAATAACAATAAAGCAGAACATAGAGTTAGGGCAATAAGTATGTAATTTGCAACCGCTTTTACCCAATACGGCATCTCCGATCACTCCTGTTTCGGCATGGGAATCCGCGCCGCGAACATCATCGGCCCTGCAAAGCCGACCAGACCGCCCAGTTGCAGGCCAATGCCGATCACGGCGGGGCCAAAAAGCCAGGCGGCGATGATGACGCTGACCAGCGCAGATGCGAGCGCGGCGAGGCTCGTTCGGGTTCGCCACAGCGTCGGCGCGGCGCGCCAGCGCTCGCGATTGATGAAGCCCAGCCCCACAAGCGCCGCCGTGCCGACAAACGGGCCGAGCAGCGCGCTCCAGTGCGTCGTCACCAGAAGGCCCGCCGAGGCGGTCCAGCCCAGACCGACGACGAGCAAAGCCGCCGCCAGCCAATAAGGGGCATCAAGAAGGCGAGTCATAGCGACACCCTATGCGCCTACATGCCCGTGAAAGGCGAGAAAGGCACGATGTGGCGGATGGCGAGTTCAGAACACGACCTCATTGCACCGTTTCCGGCTGAGAATACGCAGGACGCTTCCACATATTAACCATTTTTATCCCCGCCAAACATTACAGCCAGTAACAACGCTAAATACGATACAATGAAAACGAAAACAAACATTAACCCCGAAATAGAAAACGAATCCCTATCAAGCCCACCCTTTAAAAAGAGTAACGCCAAATAAGCCAAAACAATTGAAGTTGAAATAAAAACACTCAACAGAAATAACGATAGTAACACCCTAAAGCCAATCATCGCTGTCCACTCTCAATTTTCGGCGGGACAGGTCCTATGTGTTGTATTTCTTCAGTGCCATGCAAAACAACACCCAGGGAGGGCACGTACAAAACAAGATGGCATCACCTGCCGCATGAACTCACACGTGCAGACCTGTTGCGCTCAAAGCTGCCACAGTGTTTGCGTCCACCTACGAGGCAACCTGCCCAGATAACAGACGCACGACTTCCGTGCCTAACTTACCGACAGCCCCACCCTAAGCGCGTTTCTCCTGCGCCTCCATGCCCGTAGCGGGTGGGAAGGGGACGATGTGGCGGATGGCGAGCTTGCGGGTTTCCCAGTCATTAAGGATGGCGGCGGCGTGCAGGCTGCCGGTCGCGGCGTAATGATCCTCGATCAGCGCGCGGCAGCGGGCCTCGGCCTCGCCCGCCAGCACATGAACACCAACGCTTTCAGGGTTGAGGCGCGGCTCCAGCCGGTCCTGCTCATCGAGCACAAAGGCTTCCCCGCCGGTCATGCCCGCGGCGAAATTGTCCCCGACCTTACCCAGGATCACCGCGACGCCGCCGGTCATGTATTCACAACCATTGGCGCCGCAGCCTTCCACCACCACGGTCGCGCCAGAGTTCCGCACGGCAAAACGCTGGCCCGCCCCGCCTGCGGCGAACAGCCGACCTGACGTTGCGCCATAAAGCACGGTATTGCCGATGATGGCATCGCCGGGGCGATGCTCCTTGCATCCGCCAAACGAGCGGATGGCCAGCGTCGCGCCCGACAGGCCCTTGCCCACATAATCGTTGGCGTCGCCTTCCAGCTCGATCCTGAGGCCCTTGGCCGAGAAGGCGCCGAGCGATTGCCCCGCCGAGCCGCGCAGGCGCAGGGTGAGCTGGCCGTCTTCGAGTCCTTCGGGGCCGAAGGTACGCACGATTTCAGATGACACCCGCGCGCCAACGGCACGGTCGGTGTTCTTCACGTCATAGACCAGCTGCATCTTCTCACGCCGTGAGAAGACCGGCTCGGCGTCCTTGAGGATCTGTTCATCAAGCGCCGGAGCAACCGGATTGCGTTGCGTGCGGGTCGAGCGCGGCGGCCGCGCCTGCGGGTCCACGCGCACCAAGAGCGGGTTGAGATCAAGATCATCGAGATGATCCGCGCCGCGGCTGACCTGATCCAGAAGATCCGCCCGGCCGATCACGTCTTCCAGACGCTCCGCCCCGAGGCTTGCGAGAATCTCGCGGGTGTCACGGGCGATGAAGGTCATCAGATTGACCACATGGTCGGCAAGGCCGGCAAAGCGCTTGCGCAGCTCTTCATCCTGGGTGCACACGCCCACCGGGCAGGTGTTGGAATGGCACTGGCGCACCATCAGACAGCCCAGCGCCACGAGAGAGGTCGTGCCGACGCCGAACTCTTCCGCGCCCAGCATGGCCGCGATCACCACATCGCGCCCGGTGCGGATGCCGCCATCCGCGCGCAGGGTCACCCGTTCCCGCAAGCCGTTGAGCGACAGCACCTGATGGGCTTCGGACAGCCCCAGCTCCAGCGGTGCGCCCGCGAACTTGATCGAGGTTTGCGGGCTGGCGCCCGTGCCGCCCACACTGCCCGAGATCAGGATCACATCGGCATGAGCCTTGGCCACCCCCGCCGCAACCGCGCCCACACCCGCCGCAGAGACAAGCTTCACGCAGACGCGCGCAATCGGGTTGATCTGCTTGAGGTCATAAATGAGCTGCGCCAGATCCTCGATCGAATAGATATCATGGTGCGGCGGCGGACTGATCAGCGTCGCGCCCGGCGTCGCATGGCGCATTTTCGCGATGAAGCCGGTCACCTTGAAGCCGGGCAATTGCCCGCCCTCGCCGGGCTTGGCGCCCTGAGCCACCTTGATCTCGATCTCGCGGCACTGGTTGAGATATTCGGCCGTCACGCCAAAGCGGCCGGACGCCACCTGCTTGACCGCCGAGTTCATATTGTCGCCGTTCGGCATCGGGTGATAGCGCGCGGGGTCTTCCCCGCCCTCGCCTGAGACGGACTTCGCGCCGATCCGGTTCATGGCCACATTGAGCGCGCCATGGGCTTCCTTGCTGAGCGCGCCCAGGCTCATGCCCGGCGTGACGAAGCGCTGGCGGATCTCGTTCACGCTCTCACAGCGCGACAAATCCACCGGCGCGCTGACCGGGCGCGGCTCGAGAAGATCACGCAACTGGATCGGCTGGTGCTCGTGATTGAGCGCCTGAACATAGGCGCGATAGGCGTTGTAATCCTCGTTGCGGACAGCCTTTTGAAGCAAGGAGATGGATTTAGCTTCCAGCGCATGGGCCTCGCCCGAGGCGCGCTGGCGATAGAAACCGCCCACCGGCAGGCGCACGGCGTCCTCATGGCTCCAGGCCCAGGCGTGCAGCTCTGCGAGTTTGGATTCCAGCCCCGCCAGACCAATGCCGGAAATCCGGCTGGTGACGCCGCCCAGATACTCGCTCGCCACGGCGCGGCTGAGGCCCAGCACTTCGAAATTACAGCCGCCGCGATAGGAGCTGACCACCGAAATGCCCATCTTGGACATGATCTTGAGAAGGCCCGCATCAAAGGCGGCCTTCATGTTTTTCGCTTTCTGCTCGGGCGTCAGCGAACCCAGATTGCGCTCGGATCGCGCCGCCACGGTCTCGAACGCCATATAGGGGTTCACGGTGGTGGCCCCCAGACCCACCAGCACCGCCAGCGCGTGCGGGTCGGTCACTTCGGACGTGCGGGCGTTGAGCGAGCAATAGGTGCGAAGCCCCTTGCGGGTCAGGTGCGTGTGAACCGCGCCGACGGCCAGCGCCATGGGCACAGGCGCAAAGCGCTCGTTCTGGTGCTCGTCAGTCAGGATCAGATGCTGGGCGCCGCGTTCATTGATCGCCTCTTCCGCTTCGGTGCGAATCCGGTCGAGCGCAGCCTGAAGCCCCGCGCCGGAGCCCGTCGCTTCTTTCGCCAGCAAGGTGACGTCGATAATGGCGACGCCCTCGCCCAGCACCGCGCGCAGGCGGTCATACATGCCATTGGTCAGAACCGGCGAGTTCAGGACGAACACATTGGTCTGGGCCGCGTCCTCGGCCAGCACGTTTCCAAGGTTCTTGAACCGGGTCTTCAGACTCATCACCCGGCCTTCGCGCAGCGGGTCGATGGGCGGGTTGGTGACCTGGGAGAAGTTCTGCCGGAAGTAATGACTGATCGGGCGATAGCGGTTGGACAAAACCGCCAGCGGGCTGTCATCGCCCATCGAGCCGATGGCTTCCTTGCCGTCCTCGGCCATGGGAGAGAGGATGATCTCGATCTCCTCCATGGTCATGCCGGCGGCGGCCTGACGCCGGGCGCGCTCGTCATCGCTGAACAGGAGCGGCTCGGGACCGGGGCCCACTTCGCGCTCGATCTCGCGCACATTCTTCAGCCAGGATTCGTACGGGTGCTTGGCTGCGAGCTGATCAAGGATTTCGCTTTCGCGCAGGAAGCCGCCCTCGGCGAGATCCACCGCAATCATCCGCCCCGGCGCCACCGCGCCGCGCTCGATGACGCGTTCGGGTTCAAGCTCGGCCATGCCGGTTTCCGAGCCCACGGTCAGAAGCCCGTCTTCGGACAGCGACCAGCGCAGCGGACGCAAGCCATTGCGATCAAGGCCCGCAATCGCCCAACGGCCATCGCACGCAATCACGGCGGCGGGCCCGTCCCAGGGCTCCATCACCGAGTTGCAATACTCATAAAGCCCCCGCCAGGCGCCGGGCATGATCTCGCCGCGTTTGGACCAGGCTTCTGGGATTAAAAGCGTCTTCGCCATGGGCGCAGAGCGGCCAGCACGGACGAGAATTTCAAACACTTCATCAAGCGCGGCGGAGTCTGATGCGCCGGGGCTGATCACCGGACGCACGATTTCCTCGGCATCCTTGAAGGCGGAGTGGGCCATGAGAATCTCATGGCTCTTCATCCAGTTGCGATTGCCCTTGAGCGTGTTGATCTCGCCGTTGTGGGCGAGCATGCGGAAGGGCTGGGCCAGCTTCCATTCGGGGAAGGTGTTCGTGGAATAGCGCTGGTGGAAGATCGCGAAGGGGGAGACGAAACGCTCGTCCTTCAGATCAGGATAGAACTGGTCGATGGCCTCGGCCAGGAACATGCCCTTGTAAACGACGTCGCGCGCCGACAGCGAACAGACATACAACTCGGGCACCGCCTCCAGACGGGCGCGCTGCTCGATCCGGCGACGCACCAGATAAAGCGCACGTTCGAGCTCATCCGCGCCCCGGTCCGTCGTGTCCTCGAACAGGATCTGCTCAATCGCCGGACGGGTTGCGGCGGCCTTGGCGCCCAGACAGGACGGATCGACCGGCACCTGACGCCAGCCGAACAGGCGCAGCCCGGCGCGCAGGACTTCTGTCTCGACAATGGTGCGGCCCTTTTCCTGGGCCCCGAAATCAGTCCGCGGCAGGAAGACCATGCCCACGCCAATGGCGTGATCGCTGGGCTCGTGCCCGGTGCGCGCCACCGCCGCCTTGAAGAAGTCCTGAGCGATGCCCAGACGCAGACCGGCGCCGTCGCCGGTCTTGCCATCCGCATCCACCGCGCCCCGGTGCCAGACCGCCTTGAGGGCTTTCAGACCCAGCTCGACGGTTTCCCGGCGCGGCTCGCCCTTGATGTCGGCGATCAGGCCGACGCCGCACGCCGAGCGCTCGCTTTCAAGCTCATAGGCGCCCGCATCGATCAGACGCTGGCGTTCTTGCAGGTAATCAAACTGGCTCATTCGGCAGGCTCCGCGATCGGTTGGGACTGCGCGGTCTTTGCGCGCGCCATCAGATCGGCATGGATGGTTTCAGCAGCGTCCAGACCGTCTTTCACGGCCCAGACCACCAGGGACGCGCCGCGCACGGCGTCGCCGCCCGCATAGACGCCGGGCATGGAGGTGCGTGAACGACCCGTGACGCGGATCGCGCCGCGCGGGTTCAGCTCAAGACCCTGAGCGCCGAGGCTTTCGGGGAAGTTCTCCGGCTCAAAGCCCAGCGCCGCGATCACCATGTCCGCGTTGCGGTCCTCTTCCTGACCCGGCATGGCCACCGGACGGCGGCGGCCAGACGCGTCGGGCGCGCCCAGCGTCATCTTCTGAATGCGCACGCCGGTGGCGGTCTCGGCATCCCCCAGAATGGCGGCGGGCGCGCTGAGCCAGTCAAACATGGCGCCCTCTTCCTCGGCATGGACCACTTCGCGGGCCGAGCCGGGCATGTTGGTGCGGTCGCGGCGGTAAAGGCACGCCACGCTGGACGCGCCCTGACGAATGGCGGTCCGCACGCAATCCATGGCGGTGTCCCCGCCGCCGATCACCAGCACACGCTTACCCTTCGCGTCGAGCCGTCCGCCCGCTTCCGCATCCTCGCCGAAACCGGCCTTGTTGGACGCGGTGAGATAATCAAGCGCCGCAACCAGCCCGCGCCCGCCGCCGCCCGGGCAGGTCAGCGCCCGGGCCGCATAGGCGCCGGCGCCCACAAACACCGCGTCATGGCGCTCGCGCAGCTGCTCGAGCGTGGCGTCCTTGCCCACTTCGAAATTGAGCTTGAAGACCACGCCGCCTTCTTCGAGCCGCTTGGTGCGGCGTTCGACGACGGATTTGTCGAGCTTGAAATTGGGAATGCCGTAGATCAGCAGGCCGCCGGCGCGATCCTGACGCTCATAGATCGTCACGTCATGGCCATGCTGGGCCAGGCGCTCGGCAGCGGACAGGCCTGCCGGGCCCGAACCGACAATCCCCACGCTGAGGCCCGTCTTGCGCACCGGACGAATGGGTTTCACCCAGCCGTTCTTCCAGGCGGTTTCAGTGATGAAGGTCTCGACAGATCCGATGGTCACGGCGCCATGGCCGGACTGCTCGATCACGCACGCGCCTTCGCACAGACGATCCTGCGGACAGATTCGGCCACAGATCTCGGGCATGGCGGAGGTGGCCGAAGAGCGCTCATAGGCTTCTTCCAGACGCCCCTCGGCGACCAGCATGAGCCAGTCGGGAATGTCATTGTGAAGCGGGCAGCCGGACTGGCAGAACGGCACGCCGCATTGCGAACAGCGTTCCGCCTGCGCTTCACCCTGCTCCAGGCTGAAAGGCGCATAGATCTCGTTAAAGTCGGCCCGGCGCTCGTCCGCGGACCGCTTGTCCGGGTAGCGCTGGTCCGTGCTCGTAAACTTCAGCACAGCCGTCTCCTCATGCTTGTCCGCGGCGTCTTGGGGACGCTCTTGACCCGGACATTCTTGCTGCATTGCATCATGAGAAGCGCCCAAAGCGCAAGCATGAGCCTGTTCAGCCAAGGGAAAACTAGTTCAGAGCCTTGTGAAACAAGGGCGTTAAGACCTGCGAAACATTTTCCGGCGGACCATCGCACATCGCCGTTGACACTCATTCGCAAGAACGGGTAGATTAATTGCGAATGATTTTCGGACACAGTCTCACTCAGAGGCTTTGGTTCGCACCCTGTCGCATCGCTCAACGGACCCGGCCATGTATGTTTGCCTGTGCAACGCCCTGAAATGCGCCCAGTTCAAGGACGCCGCCAAGAATGGCGCTGGCGACGTGCCGAGCGCTTTCAAGGCCTGTGGCGCGAAACCGCGTTGCGGCCGGTGCTTTGAGGAAGCGGCCCGCGTCATGGGTCATGACCGTTCCGAGGCCGCCGGCGCGGCCGCCTGAGCCTCGCCCTATTCCGCCGGCAAGGGCGTTTCCTGCCGATCCAGATTATCGGACCGCCCGGCCAGCTCTGCTACGGACAAGGGCTGCACAAGCGGCAATCTGCTGAGTAGGGGCGCAACGAACGGGCCGCTGAACCAGCGCACGCCCAGCTCCCTGAGAACCGCGAAACTCGTCTGCCGAGCAACTGCCGCGGCATACACATCCGCCCCCATTCGCGCCGCCCGTCCGACGAAACGGGCCAGCTCGGTCTGGAGCTCCTCACCCATTGGCGAGCCCCGGGTCAAATCCTTCAAGGCGCCGCCAAAGGCCTGCACCCCGCAGTCTTCATAGCGTTCGATTTCAAACTCGAGCGCGTGGCAATGCACCAGGAATTTGATTTTCAGCGTGCGCAGCGTGCCCGTGATTTCCTGCAAACGCCCCATGGGCGCTCCATCCGGCGTGCCGTCTATCCGGATCGTCACCGCCTTGTGCAGGTGCTCGGGCAGGGCCTTGAGCCGGGCGAAATACTCCTGCCGGTCATGGGGATCGATCAGGGTGCGATAGTGCGGCGTCAGACAGACCGCAGCCGCATGCCCCTTGCTCCAGCTGGCTTCCAGCGCATCCAGCACCAGCATCTGGACATCGAAATCCCGCTTGGCCGTCACATGCGCTTCGAACGGGTATTCATGGCGGTGCCCGAAATGAAGCACGCCGGCCACATTGCGCACCGGCAGGCAGAAAGACGAGATCAGCGCCTGACGCGTGATGTCATAGACCGGCTCATAGGCCACCCGGGTGCGCAGGGTTTCAGGCTGATACCGGGTCTCTTCCGGCTTGACCCGTTCCTCGCCGGCCCGGGACGGCTCCGTGGCGCTGACGCCCTGGGCTGCGAAGAAGGCCGCCAGCTCGGACTGATCCAGCCGCAAGGCTCTTGAGCGGACCTTGAGCTTGCGAAACACCTCATCCCCCACATAGAAGCGGTTGAGGTCATTGGAGATCCAGGTCGCCTGCGCTTCTGCGACATCCGCCCGGTCCGTCGCAAACACCACCAGGAAGCCCTCGTCACAGCGGAACAGAGCATCACTGGCGTGCAGGCGATGGGCGATGAAGGCCTCGCTGACATCGAAGATCTTCTGTTTGAGTTCGTCCCAGCGATCACCGGCCACAGTCTTGATCAGATCCAGATTGATGATCTGGAACTGGCCCAGCGCCACGCTTTTGGAGCCGCGAAGCTGATCGCGGATTGAGGCGAGGATCTCGGCAGGCCTCGGCATTGCTGTCCTTTCGCTCCAGACAGTTCGGTCTGCAGGCTAGGCCATCACAGAGCAGAAGCGTGCGCTCTGAAAGTGAAGAATTCCTGAGTCAGCCAAACCTCTGCAACTCAGTTTCAGTGACGAAGAAAAACGGCCTAAAGCCCTTCCCTCACTGACAAAACGCGTTAGCCTTGCGACGTGGCGAAAATCAGATGGAGGCGACCTTGAAGGGCGATCCCAAAGTCATCGAGCACCTGAACAAGGCGCTCAAGCTGGAGCTGACCACGGTCAACCAGTACTTCCTTCATGCACGCATGTTCCGCGACTGGGGCTTCGCCAAGATCGCCAAGATCGAATACGAGGAATCCATCGACGAGATGAAGCACGCCGATGCGCTGATCGAGCGCATCCTGTTCCTGGAAGGCCTGCCGAACGTGCAGGATCTGGGCAAGGTGCTGATCGGCGAGACCCTGAAGGAATGCCTCGAATGCGATCTCGAGGCCGAACGCCGCGCCCACCCGGTCTACAAGGACGCGATCGCCTATTGCGAACAGGTGGGCGATTACGTCTCCCGCCAGCTCTTTGACGAGATCCTGAAATCTGAGGAAGAGCACATCGATTATCTCGAGACCCAGCTGAGCGTGATCGAGAAGATCGGCGAGGAACGCTACATGCAGAGCCAGCTTTCGCCCGGCGAGATGAGCTGACGCCAATCCGTCTCCGGCCTTCCAGAACGCCGCCTTCCGGGGCGGCGTTTTGCATGCGGCGCAGAGTTGCGCCCTTGCGGGCGACAGGCGGAACGGCTATCTGAGTGAAACATTATAACACTCGCTCAGGTTTGCCGCTTCCGTGTCTGCCGCCTATCTCCTCACCCTCGGCCTTGGGATGACGGCTGCGCTGGTCTGCGCCGCGGCGCTGGTGCTCGTGCATCGCGCCCGGACCTTCACGCGTGAGAACGCCCCGCTCTTCGCCGCTTTCTCGGGCGGCGTGGTGGTGACTCTGGCGCTGGTGAAGCTGATCCCAGAAGCGCTGTCCTTGCACCCCCATGCAGGCTGGCTGGTGCTGGTCGGGTTCGGCTTTGGGCTGATCCTGCATGTGCTGGTGGGGACGACCATGAAGACCCGGGGCGGCGCCAGTCGGCTTCGCGCCCTGGCGCCGGTGCTCGCCATCGCCGTGCACTCCTCGCTCGACGGCACGGTCTACGCCGTCACGGCGGCGATTGATCCGTTCACCGCGATCAGCACGGCGACCGGCCTGATCCTGCATGAAATGCCCGAGACGCTGATCTGCTTCCTGCTGTTGCAGCGCGGCGGCTTCACGGACCGCTCGGCGACCCTCCTGGCGTTCCTCGCTGCAGGCGCGACCACCCTGGTGTCCGCCATTATCTCCGGCCCGTTTGCGCTGAGCGTGGATCCCAGCCTTCTGGGCGCCCTGTTCGCCGTGGTTGCTGGCCTGCTGTTACAGGTGGGCGCCTCTCACCTTCTGGGTGAAACCGTCCAGGCCGGCTGGCTGCGTGGTCTGGGCGCGGTCTTCGCCGGAACCGCGGTCGCCGCCGTGATGACGCTCGCCCATGGCGAACGCCATGATCATGATCAGCATGGACATGGCGGCGCCGACATGCCTGACTTTCGATTGACCGACACCTCTGGAGATCTCTGATGCGTCTTGGCCTCGCCTGCCTCACCGCCTGCCTGCTGTCTTCGCCGGCCCTCGCACAGGACGGCATGCGCCAGCTGGGCGCTCATGTTCACGGCGCTGCCCAGCTGGCCGTCGCGGCCGATAGCGACGGCGCGGTGCTCGCTGAACTGACGACGCCGGCTTACAATCTCTATGTGTTCGAGCACGCCCCCGAGACGGCGGCCGATCGCGCCGTGGTCAGCGAGGCCGCGCGCACGCTGTCCGGCGCGTCCATGATCGCCCTGTCCGGCGCCGCCAATTGCACGCTGACCGGCACACAGGTCGGCGGCGGTCCCGATGTGGCGGCTGACCATGACCACGAGCACGAGCACGAGCACGAGCACGAGCACGAGCACGACGATCACCACGATGCGGATCATGATGACCAGGACCATCATCACAATGAGGACCACCATCACGAAGCGACGCATGACCATGGCGAGGATGAGCACACCCATGCGCATGACGAGGACGCCGGTCTCGGCCATGCCGATGTGGTGGTGAGCTGGACGTTCGAATGCGCTCGCCCGGCCCGCCTGTCAGAGGTCGACCTCTCGGGCCTCTTTGCCGCATTCCCGCAATTTGAAACGCTGGAAGTGCAGTATTTCGACGGTGCGCGGGCGGCCGCCCGGGACCTCACCCCGGCCCGTCCGGTGCTGACGCTGGACTAGGAACTGGAAGTTTTCACGCTGGTAACTTGCGCTTCCGCGTCCGGAAGCGCATTTTGCCGGCATGATGCGCACCACACTGCTTTCCGCCCTTCTGGCTTTCAGCGCGCTGACCGGCGCGCCGGAGGCTTTCGCCGCTGACCGCGCCGAGGCGCAGTCCACCCCTGAATTCCTGGATCTGTCCTGGGCCGACCTGCTGCCCGAGGGCGAGGCCGAACGGATCGCCCAGCTGCAGCAGATGCAGGCGGTCCAGAACGGCATGGACCATTTCGGCGTCGAGCGGATGCCGCAGGTGCAGACCTTCAATACGGTGGACGCGCTGGACGGACAGGTCGTGCGCATGGGCGGCTATGTGCTGCCGTTCGACTTCACCGGCTCGCGCGAGATCAGTCGCTTCCTGCTGGTGCCCTATGTCGGCGCATGCATCCACGTGCCGCCGCCCCCGCCGAACCAGCTCGTGTACGTACATGCTGAAACACCGATCCAGATCCAGGGCCTTTGGGACCCGGTCTATGTCAAAGGCGTGATGCATACCGATCGCCACGACAACGATCTGGGCGACACGGCCTACACGCTCGAACTGATCGAGATCCAGCCTTACGAGAGCTAGGCTAGGCGCTCACATCTGCGTGAGTCCCATTTTCGGCGCCAGTTCGCTCGGTTGCGGCCACAGACATCCACGAAGGTGCAAAGGCTGAACTGCACGCTCTTTGCGTGTACCAGCTCGGGGCTCGCCCTGTGTGTACCAGCGCGGCACAGTATCGTCAGAGGGGGGCGATCGAGGCCTGCGCGACCGCGAGGCGAGTCCCACCCCTTTCCTTCAAGCTGAAACGCGATCACGCCAGAACAGGGTGACGGGCCGGCCCGCAAACTCCGCCGGCTCCGACAGTGCAAAGCCCAGCTTTTCAGCCACCCGGATCGAAGCGCGATTGTCCGGATTAATGATGGCGCAGCACCGCGCCGCCTGCAGCGCTTCATCGGACCACGCCATCACGGCGCGCATGGCTTCGGTCGCATATCCCTTGCCGTGACAGTCCGGAGAAAAGACGTAACCGGCTTCCGGCACGCCTTCGATGGACGGGGTCATCTCGCGCTTGAAATCGGCCAGACCGGCCTGCCCGACAAAGCGTCCGCTCTCACGCTCGATCACAGTCCAATAGCCGTAGCCCAGCAGCGACCAGAGACCGGGAAACCGCAGCAAACGCCCCCAGCTCTCGCTCCGGCTGGAGGCGGAGCCGGAGATATGGCGCACCACGGCTTCATCCGACCACAGCGCCACGCTCGGCTCGAAATCCTCCAGCCGCGTCTCTCTCAGGATCAGGCGCTCGGTGTGAAGCGTGGGACAAAGACGACCGCTCATGCCGACTGGCGCGCAGGCTGGCGGAAACCGAACAGCAGGGCCAGCGGCGCGAGCCAGGGGAAGATCCGCTCGAACGGATCGCCCGCGACGCCTGCGAGCGAGGAGAGCATGGCCCCCAGACCGCCCATCGCCTGGCCATCCACCTGGCCGAAGACATAGAACACCACGGTCAGCGTGAAGCCGGTCAGGATCGCGCCCAGAATGGCGAGCCCCCGGGATTCGACCCCGCACACCCGGGCCACGATCACGGGGCCGAACGCCGCGCCCAGCGCGGACCAGGAAAACAGAACCCGGTCAAAGATCGAGGCCGGCAGGCTGAGGGTCAGGGTGACGGCGAACACGCACAGGGCCGCCATGGTCAGTCGGCTGACCAGCATTTCCCGGCCTGCGAAACGCTTGTCGAGACCGAGATCATTTACCGCCGCCGCCGAAGCCGCGATCAGCAGCGAGTCCACCGTACTCATCACCGCCGACAGGACGGCGGCGATCACGATGCCGGCAAGGATCGCCGGCAGGACGCGGTCGGCGATGTCATACATCAGCGCTTCGCCATCCGGCGCATCCATGATCAGCGCACGCCCGGACAGCGCCAGAACCGCCATGCCCAGATGGACAATGACGCCCCATCCGATCGCGATGGTGAAGCCCCGGACCCGGGCGTTCTCGTCCCGGACCGCCATGAGCCGCGCCAGCAGATGCGGTTGCCCCAGCGCGCCCAGCCCAATGGAGGCGATGCCGAAGGCGAAGCCGAGAAAGGCGAACAGCCCGCGGCCGCCCATCGGATCGAGATAGGCGGCCGGCATGGTGGTCGACAGCGTCTCCATCACGCCGCCGACGCCGCCGGCGCTGAGAAGCGCCAGAAGCGGCAGCGCCACCGAGATCAATGCCATGACGCCCGCCTGCAGCGTATCGGTCAGTGAAACCGCCCAGAACCCGCCCATGAGGGCGTAGATCAGGATCACCCAGGCGCCCAGCAGCACGCCTTCCCAATGGGTGAGACGGAACTGGCTCTCAAACGCCACCGCCGCAGCGCCGAACTGGGCCGCGATGTAGACCATGAAGGTAAAGAGGACGAGCAGCCCGGCGACGACCCGAACCCACCCCTTCCAGCGACCCGCACGCGCCGCAATGAAATCGGAGGAGGTGATATGGCCTTCTTCGGCGGATTCCGCGCGTAGCCGGGGGCCGAAGAACAACCAGATCACGGCATAGGCGCCCAGAATTCCAGGGACCATCCACAGGGCGGACACCCCCTGATCATAGACAAATCCCGTATAGCCCAGCAGCACCCAGGCCGAAGAGGTGGAGGCGGCGTAGGACAGCCCCGCCACCCACGGCCCCATATTCCGGCCGCCGAGAAAGAAGTCGGTTTCATCGCGGGTGAATCGCGCCGCCAGAACCCCGATCAGGATCAGGCCCAGCTTGTAGGCGATAAGCGTAATCAGCACGATGCCGGCGGTGGCGCCCAAATCGTCCATTCTCTCTCCCCATGACTGGGTGAGAGCGTAAGCAAAATCAGAGAGCAAGGGCAGGGTCTTTTTCCAGAAAACCGACACGCCCGGTCCGGACGCACCCGGCTGCAACAGAATATCTTCAACACAGAAATGACGGTGGACAGCACCGGTTACCGATCTGCAAATGATGCGGCTCACTCTCTGATCGCAGCGCAGGCAGGCCCATGACCGCATCCTCCTCTTCCCGGACGCCGATTCCGGGCGTTGCGGTCCTGGCCGCCAGCGCGGTTGTTCTGGGATTCGCGTCCATCCTGGTCAAAGCGTCAGACCTCGGTCCTCAGGCGATCGCCTTCTGGCGGCTCTCGCTCGGTCTGCCCCTGCTCGCCCTGGCGCTGATCCATGGCCTGCGCAAGCAACACCGCGCCGGCCGCCCCTTCATTCTGCGGCCTCCGGGGTGGAAAGCGCTGGCGCTGGCGGGCGTGTTCTTCGCCGGCGATCTCGCCTTCTGGCATGCCGGCATCAAGATCACAACCGCCGCCAACGCCACGCTCCTGGCCAATCTGACGCCCATTCTCGTGGCGATCGCCGCCTGGTTCCTGTTTCAGGAAAGGCCCACGCGCGGCATGGTGCTGGCGGGCGCTCTCGCCATCCTGGGCGCGGTCTGTCTGGCCGCCGGCAATGTCCGGTTCGCGCCCGAACGGGTCAGCGGCGACATCCTCTCGGCGCTCACAGCGGTCTGGTACACCGGCTATCTGTTGAGCATCCGCGCCGCCCGACGGGCCGGCGCCGCCACGGTCGAGGTGATGTTCTGGTCAGCCTTTGTCGGCGCGCCGATCGCGCTCCTGATCGCACTGGGGTTCAACGAACCGCTCTTGCCGCCAGAGCCTTCGGGTTGGTGGCCCTTGCTGGCTCTGGCGCTGATTGTCCATGTGGGCGGACAGGGCGGCGTCGCCTACGGACTGGGTCATACTCCAGCCGCACTCGCCACCCTGATCATCCTGATCCAGCCGGTCGTCTCCGCCCTTGTCGGCTGGATCCTGTTCGGAGAGGCCTTCACCCCCCTGCAATGGGCCGGGGCCGCCTTCGTCCTGATCGGCGTTTACGCCGCACAACGCGCAGGCGTTCAAGTCTCGACCCCGGGCTCGGGCGCGGTTAAACCCGACCCATGACCGACACGACTGCTCCCGCCTCCGCTTCCTCTGCTCCGAAACCCGGCGACGATCCCTTTCGCGCCCTGGGCGGCCCGCTGATCCGCGACATCTGGTATGTGGCGATGACGGCGGACGAGCTCAGAGCGGGCAAGCTCTACAAGAAGAAGTTTCTGGGCGAGCCCATCGTGATGGGGCGCGATGGCAAGGGCGAACCGTTTGCCCTGCGGGACCTCTGCCCGCACCGGGCCGTGCCGCTGTCCGCCGGACAGATGCTGGACGAACCCGATGGCGGCAAGACGGTGGAATGTCCCTACCATGGCTGGCGGTTCCGCCCCGACGGCGGATGCGCGCATATTCCATCGCTCGTGGAGGGGCAGCCCTTTGATCTCGAGAAGATCCGGGTGCGCAAGTACGCGCTGGCCGAACAGGACGGGCTGATCTGGATCTACATGCCCACCGACCCTGCGGGCGAACCCGACAGCGCGCCGCCCCGGTTCGAGAACATGGTGCTGCACAAGGGCCAGACCGAAGCGAAAGTGAAATTCGTCCAGCGCGCAGAACTCGCCTGCCATCAGGACCACGCCGTGATCGGGCTGCTGGACCCGGCCCACACGCCGTTCGTGCACAAGAGCCCGCTCTGGCGCAGCTCGAAGACGCTCAAGGAAAAGGAGAAGCATTACGCGCCCAGCGAGATGGGCTTCACCATGCTCTCCCACAAGCCGGTCAATTCCTACATCTACAACATCATTGGCGGCGAGATCCGGGTGGAGATCCAGTTCCTGCTGCCGGGCCTGCGCGCGGAATCCATCCGCAATGAGAAATACGGCTTTCTCGGCCTTGCCGCGATCACGCCGATTGACGAGAACCTGTGTGAAATCCGTGAGATCATGTACTGGGACGTGCCGATCCTGAATCTCGTCAAGCTGATCGCCCGTCCCTTCACCCACGCCTTCCTTGAGCAGGATGCCCGCATCATGAAGCTGCAGGGCGAGGGCCTGTCCTACAATCCGCCGCTCATGCAGATTCCGGACGCCGACACCCTGATGGTCTGGTATCGCCGCCTCAAGCGTGAATGGATGAGCGCAAAGGCGGAAGGCCGGGCCTTCAAGAACCCGGTCAAACCCGCTGTCTTGCGTTGGCGGACCTGACGCCTAGCGCGCCAGCATGCCTTCGATGACCACGCGCACCCGCGCTTCCAGCGACACGATCGGGCGTTCCTCGAATTCGCTGCGTCGCGCCGCGCGCATGGCGCCCAGGAACAGATCGCTCAGCACCGCGATCAATGTGTCCACATCCACATCCCGCCGCAGCTCGCCTTCGGAGATCCCGGTCTCCACGACACGGCGGATGGGACGCCAGGCCAGTTCCATCTGGTCAAAGGCCGCCTGATAGGTGGGATCCGCCACCATCCAGCTGTGCCCCACGGCGGCGGCGAACAGCTCGCTGTTGCGCGACTGACCTTCCAGCATGATCTGCAGCAAGGCGATGATGCGGTCGGCCAGATTTCCGGACAGGGCGGCTTCCATCTGTTCGACGGATTCCGCGATCATCTCGACTTCATTGCTGAGGATCGCCATGAGCAGCGCCGCCTTGGACGGCTCGGCGTTCAGAACGGTTCCGGGCGAGACGCCCGCCTCGTCAGCAATGGCCTTGATGGTCGCGCCTTCATAGCCCTGAGACAGAAAAACCTTTTCGGCCGCCTCAAGAACAGCGGCTTTTGTCGCTTCACGCCGCATATCGCGACGGGTCACGCGCCCTCCAGCAAGATCACGCATAGATCAGGCCCTTAAATGAATGTACTCAGCGATTCGCGCACTATGGAGTCTTTCCGGGCGCTTGAACAGGCAGCCGGGCGATTTTGCCCGTTTTGCGCGAACTTGCCTGCCGCAAACGCAGAAGTAGAAACATTTTCAAGTTTGCCGCATCCCCGACGCCATTGCCAGTTTTTGTGTTCCGGCCTACATCAGCGCCATGATCACACTCGTCGATATTCTTCTGTACATCCTGCTGGCGGTTGTCTTCGTCGTCCTCTGCCTGGGGGTCTTCTCCCTGTTCAAGGGCGGGGACTTCGGCCGGTCCTGGTCCAACAAGCTGATGCGGGCCCGCGTGGTGCTGCAATTCGTCGCCATACTGGTGCTCGTGGCCGGCTTCTGGCTGAAGAGCCATCTGGCGGCCTAGTCCGCTCCTGTCTCGAGCAGATGATCGAGACTTTCGCCCAGAACCGGTGCGAGCTGACTGATCCGACCCTCATTGACCACGGCCGCGGCGGCCATGCCGCGCTCCGGATCGATTTGCGCGCGGATCATCCACATGGTGTTCGAGCCTGAATGCCCCAGACGTCCGTCTGGCGTCACGCCCCAGCCCATGGCGTAGGCCTCTTCGCCCACAGGGGCGTGAAGACGCGCCCAGCTCTCGGCGCTGAGATAAGGGCCATCCTCGGCCGCCAGATGGGCCTGCAGGAAATCGAGCACATCATCGAGAGCCATATGCGCCCGGCCCGCCGAGTTGAGCACGGCCGGATTGTCGGTCCGTTCATCCGGTTCACGCGCAGCCAGACCGCCAAACAGTCCCGCGGCGTGCCCTCGGGGCTGATCAAGCGCGCCGACCTCGCCAGGCGGGCCCCAGCCCGCGCTGTCCATGCCCAGCGGCGTGAACACCTCATCCTCCATCAGCGCTTCATACGGGCGATCCGCCGCCTGTTCGAGCATGAGGGCGGCAATGACATATCCGGCATTGGAGTACAGAAACGCCCCCCGTTCGGTGGCGGGAGGCTGATTGAGCACGATTTCAGCAAAGCGCACGCGGTCCGCCGCCACATCCCGGCTTTCATCGGTTCCAAGAAAGTGAAACACGGACAGACGGCCCAGATTGGCGGGCAGGCCGGACCGGTGATGCAGGAGGTCCGCAAGGGTTACGGACGCGTAGGCGGGGTCCATCCCCACCCCAGAGAGGCCTTCAGCCAGCGAGGTGTCCCAGTCGATCCGCCCGGCTTCCACCAAACGGGCCGCCAGCGTGGCGGTCATCGCCTTGGTATTCGACCCCAGATGCCACAGATCACCGGGTTGCACCGGCATGGTCTCTCCCAGGGCGCGCACGCCTGCAACGGCGACGGCGCGGTCACCGGATCGGGTCACGCGCGCGACGCCGGCCGCCGGCGCGCCGCTTCGAGACAAAAGCGCCTCGGCTTCCGTCTGCACGGCCTGCCGGGCCTGTGCAGGCGACACGCACAGGAGGGCGATCGCCAGAATGCTCATCAGACCTTTCATCTTCGCACTCCCCGATGTTACGCAAAGGTGACTTCTCTCAGGCATGGCAGCCTCATCTTTCGTCGTCAAGCATCGCCTAAGAGCGATCTGTCCCACGCATCTCGCGCCATTGCCCCGCCCTCTCCGGCCCGATAGCGTGCACAGCCTGTTCAGGGAGCTCGCCACATGGTCCGTCTCACGAAAATCTACACCCGCACCGGCGACACGGGACGCACCCGGCTCGGCGATATGAGCGAAACCGACAAGTTCGATCTGCGGGTCGAGGCCTATGGCGCTGTCGACGAGCTGAACGCCGCACTCGGCCTCGCCGCCTCGGAAGCGGGCGACGATCATCCGCTCACGGCCGAGCTGACCCGCATCCAGAATGACCTGTTCGATCTGGGGGCGGATCTGTGCGTGCCGGATAAGGGCGAGAAACTCGACTGGGAGCCCTTGCGCATGACGCCGGGGCAGACCGATTGGCTGGAAACCCGCATCGACGCGCACAATGAGAATCTGGAGCCGCTCGACAGCTTCATCCTGCCGGGCGGCTCGGAACTCTCCGCTCGCTTGCACCTGGCGCGCACCATCGCCCGGCGCGCGGAACGCCGCACCGTGGAGCTCGCAAGCCGCGGCGATGTGGTGGGCGCGCCGGTCATCACCTATCTCAACCGGGTATCCGATTATCTGTTCGTGGCCGCGCGCATCGCCAATGAGGCCGGCGCGCGCGATGTGAAATGGATCCCGGGCGCGAACCGCTAGCCCCCCTCGCTCACGCAGGCGTGAAGCCTTTTCCAATTCGGAAACAACGAAATTCGCGCGGCATGGGTAGCGAAATCGGGGCGCCCCTCCCTATGTAACGGCGTGCGGCTTGTGGCCGCAGTCTGCCGTTCAATAAAAGGGACAGAGCACAATGAAGACCGCTTACGCCGCCGCCTCGCTGGCCGCCTTCCTGGGCGCCGCCACCCTCGCCCCGACCGCTTTCGCCGATCCGGCCGAGTACCAGTTCGACAAGACCCACACCGCCATTCGCGCCACCTGGACCCATCTGGGCTTCTCCCACCAGGCCATCCAGTTCACCGATTTCGACGGTGTTCTGATGCTCGACTTCGAGGAGCCGGAAAACTCCACCGTCGATGTGACCTTCAATCTGGAAGACGGCTTCTGGGTCGGCGCCGATCAGGACCGCTTCGTGGGCCATCTCAGCTCGCCGGACCTGTTCAACATCTCCGAGTATCCGACCGCGCGCTTTGTCGCGACCGGTTTTGAAACCGAGGATGGCGAGACCGGCCAGATGACCGGCGACCTGACCCTGCTGGGCCAGACCCACCCGGTGACCCTCGACGTCACGCTGAACCAGCGCGCACCGAACCCGATGTCGGGCACGCCGACCGCCGGCTTCACCGCCACGGGCGAGATCCTGCGCTCGCAATGGGGTCTGGGCTATGCCGCGCCGGCGGTTTCCGACGAGGTGCGCATCGAGATCAACACCGAGCTGACTCTCGTCAGCGAGTAAGCGTCTCGCGCAGGCTCGCCTACGCCACTGACGATGATTGACGGCCGGTCCTGCTCGACAGGAACCGGCCGTTTGTCTGTGCGTTTGCACATCTGCATATGGCGGGCTCTCACGCCCGGACTGCTGCACCGCAGCGCCATGTCCGGACCTTCAGGCATGGCGCGTTGACTTATGGGGGTGGCAAGGGCAGTTTCCGCCCCTAAGTTCAAGCCTGACCAAAGTCGGTGCGAGTTCACGGGAGCGCCAGCTCCGTCGCACCGAAGAGTTCCAACGAGTAGCAACCGGAGCCGTCGATGAAGATCCTCGTCCCCGTCAAACGGGTGGTCGACTACAACGTGAAGGTCCGCGTCAAACCGGATCAGAGCGGGGTCGACCTGGCCAACGTCAAGATGAGCATGAACCCCTTCTGCGAAATCGCTGTCGAAGAAGCGATCCGCCTGAAGGAAAAAGGCATCGCCGAAGAGATCGTCGTGGTCTCCATCGGCCCGGCCCAAGCTCAGGAAACCATCCGCACCGCCCTCGCCATGGGCGCGGATCGCGGCATTCACGTCACCACGGATGAAACGGTCGAGCCGCTGGGCGTCGCCAAGATCCTCAAGGGCGTGGTCGAGGCCGA